>JBAIYN010000026.1:0-8665 GCA_037915775.1 Burkholderiales bacterium
GTCCTTGTGCACGAACTTCCACTTGCCGTCCACCAGCATCGCCTTCAGATCGTCGTCGGGGTAGGTGCCTTCGTCGCCCGGCGTCCTGTCGCCGATCTCGAGGTAGACGACATCGTCGTTCGTGTCATTGATCAATCGGTGACCGTTGCCGGTGCCGGCCTTGAAACCGGCGCACATCCCGGGTGCCAGCCGCGTGCGGCCCTCGTCGGTGTGCAGCGTCGGGTGCCCCTGCAGGACATAGACGAACTCGTCCTGCCGACTGTGCGCGTGGCGCAGCGCCGACACCGCATTCGGCGCGAGCCGGGTCAGGTTCACGCCGAAGTTGGTCAAACCGAAGAGATCGCCAAGCGGCTGCTTGCGCCGGCCCGCCATCTGCGACGCGAAGGGCTCGGGATAGCTCGACGCTTTCGCACGGAACGGCGCCTCGGCCGCGACGACTGCAATGGGGTAGGTCGGATTCGCCATAGGGTCTCGAGTTGATCTGCTGGGGAGTTAAACGTCGTTGAAGTCGATTCACTGCGCGGTGGCGCGCGCCCGCCACGCCTGCACGAAACGCTCGATCTCCGCATGCTCGACGTCCGAGACGATCCAGTACTGCATCGATCCGTCGGCCCAGTGAACGATGTTGAAGCCGCGCTGGACATAGTGCCGCGGCTCCTGCACCGCGTCGGCCGGCCACTCGAACACGTCCATCACGTGCAGGCGGCGCATGTACGCCAGCGTCGCCACCGGCTTGCCGGCCACCTGCTCGACCCGGCCACCCACCAGCGGGAAGCCCTCTTCCTTCAGGTCGAACACGGTCGGAGCGAAGTCGATCTTGCCCTGGAACCACGGCTTCACCGTGTGCCGGTCGCTCGACGCGACCTGTGTCAGCGGTCCCACTTTCAGCGCGCGCACGTGGTCGAACACGAGTTCCTGCTCCAGCGAGTCGCCGAATTCGAGCCCGCGCCACACCGGCGTGAACAGCAGCGTCGCGGCGATGCCGAGCGCGAAGCCGACCGACGCCGCGCGCCAGCCAAGGCCCTGCAGCCACCCGGCCGGCGTCGCGAGCCAGCCGAACCGTTGCCCCGCGCCGCTCGACCGCGGCCGCCGCCTTTCGCGGCCCACGGCTGCGATCGCGATCTGGGTGCGCACGCTGGCGCGCAGCGCGTCGCTGGCCTTGTGGCGCGTCGCGTGGTCACGGATCAGAGCCGACAGCTTCTCGTCATCGGTCATCTTGCGGTCCCCCCCACGCCGGCATGCAGCAGGCTGGCGCGCAACTTCTCTCGCGCGCGCGACAGACGCGACATCACGGTGCCAATCGGCACCGACGCAACCCGCGCAATCTCGGAATACTCGAGTCCCTCGAGCTCGCGCAGCACGATCACCTCGCGCAGCGCCGGCGGCAGCGCGCGGATTGCCGCGTCGACGCGGGCGCACTCGTCGTTCCGCTGCACGGCCGCGGCCGGATCGCTCGCGCTCGGTGCTGCAATCTGCTCGACTTCGATGCCGGCGTCCTCGAGCCCGATCTGCTCGGGCGCGTCGCGCTGGCGCTCGAACATCGTAAAGCAGGTGTTGCGCACGATGCCCAGCAACCAGGGCTTGGCGTCGTCGCCGCGCAGCGAGCCGAGGTAGCGGAACGCGCGCAGCGCCGCCTCCTGCACGGCGTCCTCGGCCGCGCGCTCATCGCGCAGCAGCCAGCGCGCCAGGTTGTAAGCGGCATCCAGGTGCGGCAGCACCCGGGTCTCGAATTCACCGCGCTCCCCCACGGGGCGACCTACGCGGAGACGATGAACCGGCCGTTCATCGTTTCGTGGCCGTCACCGCAGAAGTTGTCGCAAAGGAAATCGATCACGCCGGGCTCCTTGGGCTGCAGTTCGACCCGTGTGATCTGTCCAGGCACGAGGTCCTTTCTTACACCCAGATCAGGGATGTTCATGCCATGCATGAAATCGATGGAACGGATCGCGAGCACGACACGTTCGCCAGCCTTCAACGGGATCTCGTTCGGCTCGAATTGGAAGCGGCGTGCCGTCATCTCGATCACGCGCGGTGCGCCCTGCGCGAACGCCGCTCGTAGTAGCGCGCCGCCCGCGACGCCGACGGCGACTGCGCCGGCGAGCATACGTCGTCTGGTGAGCGAAGTCATGCCCGCACCACTGGGAATTCGGTGAGCTTCGCCGCGGCGTCGGTGACCTCGTACTCGACCTCGCGGAAGCCCAGCCCCTTGTACGGCTGCGCCGCGTCCCACGGCAGCGGCAGGCGCTTGTCCTGCGAACCGGGGGCCGGCAGCGGAAAGATCAGCGACTTGGCCGCGTGGTGGGCGATGTGCCCGGTCATGTGGTGGTGCTCCTGATGGATGTGGCCGTAGAACACCGTCACGTTGCTGTACGGCATCAGCAGCTCGATCGCCTGCGCGCCGTCGCGCGTGGCCCAGTCCCACTTGGGCACGAGGTCGAACAGCGGCCGGTGCGTCAGCACGACGATCGGCGCGTCCTTGCGTTGCTTCGACAGGTCGTCGCGCAACCACGCGAGCTGCTCGGCGCCGATCTTCGCGCCCGGATCGGACACGTTGTCGAGCGCAATGAAGTGCACGCCCTTGTGGTCGAACGTGTAGAAGCTGTCGCCGAAGAATTCGCGGAATGCGGCGCCGCGGTCGAGCGACGCGTCGTGCTCGCCCGGCATGAAGTGGACCTTCTGCACCTTCAGGTCCGCGACGATCGACTTGAACTCGGCCATGCGGCGGCGCCGCTCCGCGGGGTCGTCGGTCGTGTGCGTCAGGTCTCCGGTGAAGACGATGAAGTCGGGTTGCAGCGGCAGCGCGTTGACGGCTGCGACCGCCTTGCGCAGCGTGCCCGACGCATCCGGATTGGGCGGTCCCTGGAAGCCCCAGTGGGAATCCGAAAGCTGCACGAAGTAGAAGTCCTTATACGTACCTTCCGCAGCCCTTTCGGTCGGGGCGCTGCTCGCGCAACCCGCCAGGGCCGATGCAAACACGGCGCCGCCGCCAACCGCGGTCAGTGCCAGAAAATCACGACGCTCCATCTTGCCGTCTCCCGTTGAAATTGAAGGAGCGCCGCCGTGCACCGCGCACCGGCGCCCTCACTTCGTCGTACCGGCCGCAGTGCGGATCTATTCCGTCCGGTCGCACGCCGTCACTTCGCCGCGGCGTTCTGTTTCAGGTACGCAATCAGGTCAGCGCGGTCCTGCGCGTCCGGCACGTTCACGCCCATGCGCTGCCCCGGCGCGACCTGCTCCGGATCGGCCAGCCAGCGGTCGAGCGTCTCGTCGTTCCAGGTCAGTCGCGCCGACTTCAGCGCAGGCGAATAGGCATAGCCCGGCGCCGTGCCAGCGGCACGGCCGTAGACGCCGCGATGCGCCGGCCCGACACCGTTGTAGTCGAGCGAGTGGCACGCGGTGCAGCGCGCCTGATACAGCGTGCGTCCGCGGTCCGCGTCGCCGGCCGCCTGCGCGGCCGCGCACGCGCCAAATGTCGCGGCGACGGTGAAAAGCTTCATAAGGGAATCCATCGAGAGTCGGGCTCCTGCGCAATCACGGCGCGGAGGATTCCGCGCCCGTTGCCTGCCAATACCTGGACCGCCGGGCGCTTATTCCACCGCGGCGCGGCTGATCCCGCATCGAAGTGCGCACGGCGGCCGACGATGGAATAGCCGTCGCTGCGCGCCGGTCCTGCAAGACGCGGCTCGATTGACGAGCGTGATCGGTACACGAAATGCCGATCTCTTTTCAGAAAGGACCTGAAATGAAATGCCTCCCCATCTCTGGTGCGCTTCTCGTCATCGCTGCCGTGGCAGTCGGAGCGCCGGCCCACGCGCAAGGTGCGAAGACCCGTGCCCAGGTGCAGCACGAACTCGCCGAAGCGATCCGCAACGGCGACACCATCGCCGACGAGTCCGGCCTCACGTTGCGCGAGCGCTATCCATGGCGCTATCCGCCCGCGGCCACGACGGCCGGCAAGACACGCGAACAGGTGCACCAGGAATTCGCGGAAGCCGTGCGCAACGGCGAGATCAGCGACGATGAATCCGGCCTGACCCGGCGCGAGCGCTTTCCCTCGCGCTTCCCGCAGACGGCCGCTGCGCCCGGCAAGACGCGCGAACAGGTGCGGCAGGAGTACGCCGAAGCGGTGCGCAACGGCGACACCATCGCCGACGAGTCCGGCCTCACATTGCGCGAGCGCTTTCCCTGGCGTTACGCGCACACGATGGTTGCGTCTGGCAAGACCCGTGCGCAGGTGATGTCCGAACTGGAGCAGGCGCGCTGCAGCGACGGCGAGGTCGCCGACAACTGGGGCATCACGAATCACGACCTGTACCCCGCGCTGACTGCCCAGGCCGCCGCTGAAAAGTGCAAACCGGACATGTCGGCCAACGTCGACAGCACCGGCGTGCGCTGACGCACCTCTCGCATGGCCGCCGGCGCGGCCATGCACCTTCTCGATCGATCCCGACTCGCCCGCCGCACGCGGCGCCTGCGCGATCCGTGCGCGCGGATCCAGATCTGACCCTTTCTCGAACGGAGTGACCATGGAAGTGTTCCCATCGCACCGCGATCGCGCCGCGATCGTGTCGGTCCTGTTTCTGACCATGACGCGCGCAGCGGCGCACGCCGACGAACTGCAGGACCTGAAGGACCGGGTCGATGCGCTGCGCCGGCAGGTCGCCGCGCTCGAGCGCGCGACATCGAGCGACGCGGCCGGCAACGCCGTCACAGGCGGCGCCACCAAGGGCTCATTCAAGCTGCCCGGTTCCGATACATCGATCACGCTCGGCGGTTACGTGAAGCTGGACGCGATCTACAGCGATCGCAGCGCCGGCGTCGACAGCACGGGCGACCAGGAACTCGAACCGGGCAGCATTCCGGTCGGACCCGCTGCAGCAGCGAACGACCGCAATCAGGTCACGCTTCACGCGCGCCAGTCACGCCTGTTCTTCAAGACGAGCACGCCGACCGACCGCGGCGATCTCGGGACCTATCTGGAGTTCGACCTGTTCGGGGCAAGCGGCAACGAAAGCGTCAGCAACTCGAACAACTTGCGCGTGCGCCACGCGTACGGGACTCTGGGCGGATGGTTGTTCGGGCAGACCTGGACGACGTTCTCCGACGTCGACGCGTATCCGGAGACGGTGGACTTCGGCGGGACCGTGGGCCAGATCTTTGTCCGACAGGCACAGGTGCGGTGGACGCAGGCGTTTGCCGACGGCGAGTGGTCGATCGCGCTGGAGAATCCCGAGACGGTCGCATCCGTGCCGGGCGGCGCGGCATTCCGTGCCGACGACGATCGACTGCCGGATCTCACCAGCAAGATCCGCCTGAACACGGCCGCGGGCAGGTACAGCATCGCCGGACTCGTGCGCCAGGTGCGCGTCGATTCCGCAGCCAACCCCGCCGCACGCAGCCAGAAGCTCGGCGCCGCGATCGGGGCCAACGGAATCGTTCCATTCGGCGCCACGGATGACCTGCGCTTCTCCGCATACCTTGGAAACGCACTCGGTCGCTACACCGCCGGCTACTTCACCGACGGCGTCCTGACGGCCGACGGGCGGCTGCAACTTCCGCGGCAGTGGATCGCGGCGGTGTCTTACCGGCACTTCTGGGCCCCGACCGTGCGCTCGACGCTGGCGCTGTCGAAACTGGCGTCGGAGCACACCAGTGCGGTCGCCGGCGCGGTCAACAAGAACGCCGAATCCGCACACCTGAACGTGATGTGGAGCCCGTTCACCCGGACCAACTTCGGGCTTGAATACATCTACGCCCGGCGCGAAACGCAGGACGGCCAGAGCGGGAAGCTGAACCGCCTCCAGGCATCCGCGCAGTACGTGTTCTGAGGCGATCGAATGCCGCGTGGCGCGCACGGCCGGCACGGCGCCTTGCGGCCGCGGATTCGAACGAGCGGCAATCGCTGCGCCGCTTCAGCGTGCCCGCGCGACTGCGCCGTCTTCCGCGGTGCACTCCCCGCTGTGCAGCAGGTCTCGCAACGCCACGCATGCATTGACGCTCGCGGCGACGCGCGCATGCGCGTCGCCGGCGGCCATTGAACGGGCGAGCAATGCCTCGACTTGCTGCGTCTTCAGCTCGGGACGGCGCGCCAGCAGCAGCGCAGCGACGGCGGTGATTTCCGCCGCCGCCATCGAACTGCCCGACGCGGCGTCGTAGCGCGCCATCGGCGCCAGCGTGAACACGTCCGTCCCGGGTGCATACAGCACGTGCGGCGCATGACTCGAATGCTCGGCGGCGTCGACCGCGATCACGCCATCGATGCCGGTCGGAAATCCCTCGCGCCGGCCGCTCGCGGGTACGGCGCCCACGAACACGATGCCGCGGCTCATTCCGCGCTCGACGATCCGCTCGAGCAGCGGATCGCTCGGCCCGCCGAGACTCAGGTTGACGATCGACGCATGCGCATCCATCGCCGCGGCCAGCGCCTGCGCCAGCGTGAACGAATTGCACTCGCCGGCTCCGTCTCCGGCCGACCAGCACGCGCGCAGCGGAATCACGCGCGCCGCCGGCGCGATGCCGGCAATGCCGATGCCGTTGTTGGGCACGGCCGCGATGATTCCGGCCACTGCGGTGCCGTGCCCTTCGCCGGCGCGGCGGCCATCGAGGACGAAATCGCTGCCGCGCTCGATGTGGCCGCCGAAGTCCGGATGCAGGACGTCGACGGCGGTGTCGATGATCGCGATGCGCACGCCCTCGCCTTGCGATCGCTGCTGGCTCGCGGCAACGCCCATGTCACCGAGGTTGCGCTGCAGTCCGGCATACGGATCGTTGTAGGTCGTGCCATGCACCTCGAAGCGCGCCAGCGGCTGCGCGGATTCAACGACGGGGTCGCTCCGCAGGGCGGCGAGCACCTGGTCGCGCTTCTCGTTCGACGGGATCTCGTAGACGAGGCAGTGCACGCCGAGCAGTTCGATCGGCCATGCCGCGACCTGGCGCAGGTGATGGGCGGCGGCGATGGCGCGCGCGCGCTCCAGGGCCTCGGCGCCTGCGCGATACGGCCCCTGTCCGCCGTAGCCGCGCGGCGTCGACGCGGCATAGGAATTGACGACAACCGGCGTGTTGCGCACCGTGATCACGACGTAATGCTCGGGATGCGCGCGTGCGTCTTCGGGCAGCATCACGGCTGCGTCGTTCGTCGGCACGCTTGCGCAACCCGCAAGCAGCAGCGCGAAGAGCCCCGCTGCAATGCGCGGAGTCATCGCGCCGGGGCCTCGGGGCCGAGCGGCTCGGCGAAGCGCACGCGCGGGTCCGCGCGCAGCCGCGCGAGGATCGCATCCTGCGCTTCGTGGCCCGTCACCGAAGCGCGCAGCGCGAGGGTGAAGATCCCCGCATCGGAGGGTCCGGCGACGGCGACGAGATCGTTTGCGTGCAGCATTTCCTGCAATTCGGCGAGCGTCGTCGCGGGGGCGAACACCACGCGCAGCCGCGCTCCGCCTGCGGGCGGCGGCGACGTGAGCGTGTGGAACCGGGGGCTCGCGTTGAAGGAAATCTGGCCGAGGATTCCCGCAGCCGCGATTGCGCCGAGCGCGATCGTCTGCACCACGACCGCCGCCGCGAGCCAGCGGGTCGGCCCGCGCGCAAACCGCGCGCCGATCTCCAGCATGCGCCCCTGCGGCGCCGGCGCAGGTTTGTCGCGCTCCTGCGCGTCGATGCGCGCGAGCAGCTTGCGGAATCCGGCGGCAGGCGTGTGTTCGACTTGCGCGGGGGCGCGCAGCAGCGTGCGCATCCGTTCCTGCTCGGCAGCAGCGGCGCGACACGTGCCGCACTCGCCCAGATGGGCTTCGACCCGCCGAGCCTCGGCGTCCGCCAGCGTGCCGTTCACGTACCACGGTAGCAGGCGCGCCTCCTCGCTCACGCACTCCAGCGTGTCCGGGATGCGTTTCATCGGCGCCTCCTCACGTTTGCCCCGCAAGCCAGGGCAGCAGTTGCCGCAGCTTGCGGCGGGCGTGAAACATCCGCGTCTTGACCGTGTTCACCGGACATTCGGTCATCGCGGCGATTTCCTCGCAACTGTGGCCGAGGTAGTAAGTCAGTTCGAGCACCAGCCGCTGCTCCAGCGGCAGCATGGCGAGCGCGCGATTCAGCAGGTCGCGCTGCTCGACTTCGGTGGCCGGATCCTCGGCCTGCTCCGGCTCGTCCATCGCCGACACGCCGGGACGCACGCTGACATGCCGCAGCGTCGCCAGCGCGCGGCGGTAGGCGATCCCCATGATCCAGGTCGACACGCGCGAGGCGCCGCGAAATTCGCCCGCCTGCTGCCACACGATCCACAGCGTGTCGTTGATGATCTCCTCGGCCAGTTCATAGCGGAAGGTGATCCGCGTCAGGAAGCGCGCGAGCCGGCGGTGATAGCGGGAGTACAGCTCCTCGAGGGCCTCGCGGTCGTCCGCCGCGACCCGCTGCAGCAGCGCCTGGTCGCGCGCGTCGTCGAGGCCCTGATTGCCCCGTGCGTCTGGCTCACGATCGAGATGGCCTGCCGGATTCACGTCGTCTCGCCGCCTTCCAATGATGTCGGACCTTCGTTTGCTCCTGCCGTTAGTGCCTGCTGCGAGCGTCGAGGTTCAATCGGATCAGAAGCGGATCAGAAGCGCCAGGCCGCCGACAGGACCCAGCGGCCGTCGGCGGCGTAGGAGCCGAACAGGCGGCGTCCCGTGGCATCCACCCC
>JBAIYN010000276.1:0-3003 GCA_037915775.1 Burkholderiales bacterium
CGTCTGCTCGGTATCGGTACGCAGCGTCCACGATGCCCGCTCGGACACGTCGAGCGCCTCGATCGCCATCCGCACGGGCGCGAGCAACGCCGCCAGCTCGCGGAAGCGCTGCACCGCCTCGGGCGCGAACCGATCGGGTCCATCGAACTGGGGCAGAGTTCCATCGACCTCGGCTTCTGCGGCGTTGGCGACGAACAGCACACCGGCATCCGATACCAGGCGTCCGTCGCCCCAGGTTCCAAGCGCGCGGTGCTCGGTGAAAGTGACGATCAGGCGGTTCGGCCAGGCGCGCCGCACGGAAACTCCGGCGACCCACGGTACCGACTCGAAGACGCGGCGCGCGTCATCCAGCCGCAAGGTGAAGTAGCCGCCGCGAAGCGCGCCCCGGCCGTCACCGCGCAGCGCGGCGCGCACTGCCGCGGCCGACACGTGCTGCAAAGCGCCGCTGGCGGAACGCAGTTCGATCCGGCGGATCTCGAACATCGGCCGCTGCGCGACCCAGAGCGCGACGACGCAGATGACGACCAGCAACGTCGCCGCCAGCAGCAAACTGGTGAGCCGCTGCATCGTCGGCACGCTGATCATGCCTGTACCTCGAGGCGCGCGGAGGCGAGGATCTCCAGCACCAGATCCTCGTACGACAGACCGACGGCTTTCGCCGCCATCGGCACCAGCGAGTGACCGGTCATTCCCGGCGACGTATTCAGCTCGAGCAGATACGGCCGATCCCCGCGCGCATCCTGATGCAGCATCAGATCGACCCGACCCCAGCCGCGTGCGCCCAGCGCGTTGTACGCGCGCACGCACAGTTGCTGCAGTTCCTGCGTCAGCCGCGCGTCGACCGGCGCCGGGCAGAAGTACTGCGTTTCCTCGCTGAAGTACTTGCTCTGGTAGTCGTAGTTCTCCGCCGGCGCGCGGATTTCGATCAACGGCAGCGCGCGGGCGGTCGGCCCTTCGCCGAGCACCGCGCAGGTGAGCTCGCGGCCGCGGATCAGCTCCTCGACCAGCACGCGATCGTCGTACTTGACCGCCTCCTCGAACGCCAGCGCCAGTTCGTTGCCGTCGTGGCGCGTGACCTTGGTGATTCCGATCGTCGAACCTTCCCGCGCCGGCTTGACGATCAACTGATCGCCCAGTTCGGCGACCATCTGCATCCAGTCCGAGTGCGCATGCGCGATGCGCCATGCCGGTGTCGGCAGCTCTTCGGACTCCCAGATCTTCTTGGTCGTCAGCTTGTCGATCGCGATCGCGGAGGCCTGCACCCCGCTGCCCGTATAAGGCACGCGCAGCGTCTCCAGCACGCCCTGGATCGTGCCGTCCTCGCCGAAGCGGCCATGCAGCGCGATGAACACGCGGTCGAAGCTCGCGGCCTCGAGTTCGGTCATCGACTGCGTGCCGGGATCGAACGGGTGTGCGTCCACGCCGCGGCTTCTCAGCGCGTTGAGCACGCCGGTGCCGGACATGATCGAAACCTCGCGCTCCGAGGAACGCCCGCCGAACAGCACACCGACGCGGCCGAAGCTCTTTGGATCGACGCCCGCCGTCATTCACCGCCTCCCGCGTGGGTCAGCTTCGCCGGCACTCCGCCGATCGAGCCGGCGCCCATCGTGATCACGACGTCGTCGGGCCTTGCCATCGCCAGGATCGCGGCCGGCATCTCGTCGATCGTTTCGACGAAGACCGGCTCGACCTTGCCCGCGACGCGCACCGCGCGCGCCAGCGAGCGGCCATCGGCAGCGACGATCGGCGCCTCGCCGGCCGGGTACACGTCGGCCAGCAGCAGCGCGTCCGCAGTCGACAGCACCCTGACGAAATCCTCGAAGCAGTCGCGCGTGCGCGTGTACCGGTGCGGCTGGAACGCCAGCACGATGCGACGTCCGGGGAAGGCGCCGCGCGCCGCCGCCAGCGTGGCCGCCATTTCGACCGGATGGTGGCCGTAGTCATCGATCAACGTGAATCGGCCGTTGGTGATCTCGACCTCGCCATGGCGCGCGAACCTTCGGCCCACGCCGGTAAAGCTCGCCAGTGCCTCGTGGATCGCGGCATCGGGCACACCGAGCTCGGTCGCCACCGCGATCGCGGCCAGCGCGTTGCAGACGTTGTGCCGGCCAGGCAGGTTCAGCTGCACGCCGAGGGACGCCGCGCCTTCGCGCAGCGCGGTGAACCGCATCGAGGTCCCGGTCGCCACCACTTCGACGGCGCGCACCTGCGCTTCGGGCGCGAAGCCGTACGTGATCACCGGCTTCGACACGAACGGCAATATCTCGCGCACGGCCGCGTCGTCGATGCACAGCACCGCGGTGCCGTAGAACGGCAGCCGCGACAGGAATTCGATGAAGGCCTGCTTGAGCCGTGCGAAGTCGTGGCCGTAGGTTTCCATGTGATCGTTGTCGATGTTCGTCACCACCGCGATCACCGGCATCAGATTCAGGAAACTGGCGTCCGATTCGTCGGCCTCGACGACGATGAATTCGCCCTGGCCGAGCCGTGCGTTGGCGCCCACCGCGTTAAGGCGCCCGCCGATCACGAAGGTCGGGTCCAGACCGGCGGCCGCAAGCACGCTGGCAACCAGACTCGTGGTGGTCGTCTTGCCGTGCGTGCCGGCGATCGCGATGCCCTGCTTCAGACGCATCAGTTCCGCCAGCATCACGGCGCGCGGAACAACCGGGACGCGCGCGGAGCGCGCGGCGCGCACTTCCGGGTTGTCGCCGCCGACCGCGGTCGAAACGACCACCGCATCCGCACCGGTGATATTTGCGGCGTCGTGGCCGTGCATCACCCGCGCGCCCAGGCGCGCCAGCCGGCGCGTGACGCCGCTGTCGGCCGCGTCGGAACCGCTGACTCGATAGCCGAGGTTCAGCAGCACCTCTGCGATGCCCGACATCCCGCTGCCCCCGATGCCGACGAAGTGGATGTGCTTGACCGCGTGCTTCATGCGGCTTGCCCCGCGATGTGCTCGATTGCATCGGCAACGATCCGCGTCGCGTCGGGTCGCGCCAGTGA
>JBAIYN010000454.1:0-4670 GCA_037915775.1 Burkholderiales bacterium
TGATCGTGGTCGCCGCGGTCGCGACCGGCGCCGCGGTCACGCTTGCGGGCGCGATCGGGTTCGTCGGCTTCGTCGCGCCGCACCTGATGCGACGCCTGGTCGGCAACGATCAGCGTGCGCTGCTGCCCGCGGCGGCGCTGGCGGGCGGCGCGCTCGTGGTCGTCGCCGACACGATCGCGCGCACGGCCGCCGCGCCACTGCAGATCCCCGTCGGCGTGCTGACCGCGATGATCGGCGTGCCGCTCTTCCTGTGGCTGCTGCGCAGGCGATGAGCGCAATGCTCGAATGCCGCAACGTCGACCTGCGCGCGGGCCGGCGCGAACTGGTGCGCGCGCTGACGCTGCGCGTCGATCAAGGCCAGCGCTGGGTCGTGCTGGGGCCGAACGGCGCCGGCAAGTCGACGCTGCTTGCCACGCTTGCCGGCGTGCGCGCGCCGAACTCCGGCGAAATCCGGCTCGCCAGCCGCGCGCTCGCCGACTGGAGCGTCGAGCAGATGGCCGAGCAGCGCGCGCTCGTGACCGATCGCTGGCACGACCCGTTCTCCGCCAGCGTGCTCGATACCGTGCTGACCGCGCGCTACCGGCTCGGCGCCGACGACGACGCCGGCGTGCAGGTCGCGCGCGCGTGGCTGGCGGACTTCGACTGCGCCGACCTGATCGAGCACGACGTGACCAGCCTGTCGCGCGGCGAGCGCCAGCGCGTCGCGATCGCCACCGCGATGGCGCAGGACACGGCCCTGGTGCTGCTCGACGAACCGGTCGCGCACCAGGACCCGCGTCATCAGGGGCTGGTGCTCGACCGGCTGGCGCGCACGCCGCGCCGCACGCTGGTTGCTTCGCTGCACGACATGAACGCCGCTGCGCGCTTCGCCACGCATGCGCTGCTGCTGACCGGGCGCGGCGATTGGTTTGCCGGAGCGGCAAGCGAAATGCTGAATGCGCCGCGGCTATCGGAACTGTTCGAGACCGACGTGGTCACGGTACGCACGCCGGACGGCACGGTGGTGTTCGCGGTCGGCGGGGGCAGGGCCGCGGGGAATCCGGCTGATCCGAAGGCCGGACGGATCCCTGCGTGAGGTCGCTGCCAATGGGGGCGTCCGTGAGCTGGCCGTCCAATGCCGGCGTGGCGCAGAAGGGGCGCGATGCGTTGATAGCGCGCCCCTGGGTCGGTTCGATCCGAAAGCCCGCTATCAAAGCCCCACGATGCGGCTGGCCACGAAGTGCAGCATGCCGCCGTCCTGGAATAGCAGCCCGCGTGCGACGATCGTGTCGCCGTTGTGGACGGCGCTGAGCAACCGCAGTTGCGTCGTGGCCTGCTGGTGCACGGTAACCGTCGTCGCGCCGGACAGCCTGGCGAAGGCCGAGTCGGCAGGAACGGTCATCGTGAATGTGGCGGCCGTGCCGCTGGCGGTGTAGTTGGAGACGGTGCCACGCAGGCCCTGCTCCTCCAGGTAGATCGCGGTCGCCGTCAGCGTGCCGCCCCCGTGCATGCCGCCCATGCCGTCGTGATGCCCCATGGACGCATTGCTGAACGCGATCAGGCGCTGGCCCGTTACGACGTGCGAGCGGTCGAAGATTGCGAACGACAGGCCGCTCAGGTCGATCAGGCCGTTGTCGATGGTGAACTTCGTGTTGCTGTCGACGTTCACGATCGTCGTTCCGGCGAGATTCGCCGGCATCATGCCGATGCCCATGCCTTCCTGCATGGCCAGCGTGATCTGCGTGACGGGGCTACCGGTGACGCCCGTTACCAGGCCGCCGCCCATCGAGCCGCCGACACCCATCATCGACACGACACGCCTCGCCATCCAGGTGCCATCCGCTTGCGCGGTCGCATCGACGGATACGAGCATGTTGCCCCCCATCATGCCCAGGCCGGACACCCCGGCGAACTGAGTGTGGCCGTCGACCGCGCAGGAGAAATTCGTCATGCCCTGCGGCGCGCTGAAACTGAAGCCGTTGCCGGCCACGCCGTTGACGGTGCCCATGTAGCCGTGCATGCCGCCGTCCTCCATGTAGGGACTGCCGACCGCGACGGGATTGAAGGAGGCATGGACGACCGGCGCCATCGTTACGTTGCCCGCGGCGTCGATCTGAACCGAAGCGCCCATGTCCATGTCCAGGTTGAGCACCAGCGGCGTGACGCCTACCACGAGCGGCGGACTGAACTGCAGGTTCGCCGTCATCGGACCGCCGACCGTCTTTTGCACGAGCTGCCCGGTCGCGGGATCGACATAGGTCACCGTGGCGGCACCAAGGACCATCGTGGCCCCGGTGTACGTGCCCTGCTGCAGGTTGCTGAGCGACAGGGGCAGCACCGTGCCCATCAAGTGCATCATCTCGACCGTCTGCGGCGCGGAGACGACTGCCACGGTACTGCCGCTCGAGCTGGTCAGCGTCATTGAGTTCAGCGTGACCACAGCGGCGAGCAGTGCGTCGGCCGGCCCGTCGCCCAGATTGATCTGCACGTTCGTGCTCAACGGCTGCATCGGCGGGTTGACCGTCGCGTCGGAACCACCACCGCCGCAGCCGGACAGAAACAGAGCGGCGGCAAAAGTCATTGCTGCAAGGCGTTTCATGATCTTCTCCAGGAATTAGGCCGCGCCAGACCGTTCAAATCTGGCCGCTCGATGACGTGAGCTTGGCGATCAATGCCGCCATGTCGGTCGAGGTCACACCGCACAGATTTGCAGCGGAACCCAGAAAGTTCGACATCGCGTTTGCCAAGCCGCTCGTGCCGGCGTTGGCCTGCATCATGGTCGAGCCGCCCATCATGCCGCCCATCGGCATCGAGATCGCAGTACTTCCCATCTTGCCGTCCAACATGCCGTCGGAGGCATCATTCATCATGGCCACGACGAAGGATGACGACACGGCCATGTTCAGGTTCTTCGCGTACTGCGACATTGCTGCAACCACCACGCCGTAGTTCTTCATGTCCTGCGTCGCCGAGGCGGCCGAGCCGGTCAGCTGCGTATTCATCGGCGACACATGCAGGATGTCGCTGACCATGAAGTAGGATCCGATCGAGATGTTCGCTGTGGTGATGTTCGCGTCCGTCATGCCGCCGCTCATGGCCTGCGCACGGGATTGCGCCATCGAGGTCAGCGGCGTCACCCAGAGGCCGTCCGTGGTGGCACCGGCCGCGACCGTGGGAACCACGGCCGTCATCACGTCGCCCGCCGCCATGGTCATCGGGGAAGCCGAGGCCTCGTCCACGTAGGTCGCGCCCGTCACCCGGAGCAGCACGGGCCCGGAGTAGTTGCCGATCGCCAGGCTGAAATTGCCGTTGGCGTCGCTGGTGGCGCTGGACAACTGTGGGCCCATCGCACCGTTGCTCACCGCAAAGGCCGTCACGGTCGCCTGCCGCACTGAACCGTCGAACGCCGTGCCGCGCATCGTGCCGTTCGCCATCGCCGGCGGGCCGGAGCCGAACATCCGGCCGTTGGACGAATTCAGCCGGTTGAGCAGCGGCTGCATCATCGACGCCGTCACCCCCGACTTGTTCTGCGCCGAGGCCAGGAACGCCGACATCGCGGACGCAAGCCCGGTCGTTCCCGCGGAGCCCGGCATCGCCATCCCCATGCCCATCCCGCCCATCATCACGGGGCCGGTACCCATCATCCCGTCCATGATGCCGTCGGATGCATCGCTCATCATCGCGGTCACCATGGCCGACGAGGACGCCATGCCCAGGCCCTTCGCGTACTGGGACATCGCCGCCACCGCCATGCCGTAGTTCATCGCGTCCTGCGACGCTGCGTTTCCAGAGCCGGCGACCAGCGGATTCATCGGCGGCACATGGAGGATGTCGCTGACGATGAAGTAGTTGCCGACGGCCGCGTTCGCGGACGTGATGTTGGCGTCGGTCATGCCGCCCGACAGGTGCTGCGCCATCGCCTGCGCCATCGACGTCAGCGGCGTGATCTGGACCCCGCTGATCGATGCGTTGGCCGCGACGGTCGGCAGGGCCGCGGTCATCACGTCGCCCGCTGCCATCGGCATCGTTGCGCCCGTGGCCTCGTCGGGGTACGAGCCGCCGGACAGTTGCAGCAGCACCGGCCCGGAATAGTTGCCGATCGACAGGTTGAAGTTTCCGCTCGTATCGGTCCTGGCACTGCCGATCTGCGCACCCATCGCGCCGCTATTGAGCGCATAGGCAGTGACCGTGGCGCCGGCGACCGGCCCCTTGAATCCCGTGCCGCCGATCAGGCCGCCCAGCGAGGAGACGCCTGCGTCTCCGCCGCCCCCACCACCACAAGCGGCCAGGGAGGCGACTGCGACGAAGGCGAGTGCGCGGGAGAGAAATCGGAACGAATCGGAGCGGTTCATCGAGGGCCTTCTTCACTTGAGCGGCCGGCACCATTGCCGCCGCCGTCGCATGCCGCCCATTCTGTTGCCGATCGAGCCAGTGCGAATGGGGAGCGCCTTTTCGTGCGACGCAGCGACACGGTATGCGGGAAATATTCCCACGTCAAGGCGATTTCGTGGTAGCGTGGCGCCGGTCTGCTGCTTCCTTGATTTCGCACAAACGCACGTGAACCCTCCCTCGCCAACGCCCGCGCTGGTGCAAGCGATCCGGCGTGTGTTGCATCCGCTCGTGCGCCTGATGCTGGCCGGGGGCGTGACTTACCCCTTGGTGGCCGAACTCCTCAAGGGACTGTTCGTCGA
>JBAIYN010000538.1:0-1991 GCA_037915775.1 Burkholderiales bacterium
CGCCAAGGCGCTGCTGCGCGAACTGGTGCAGCGCCTGCGCCCGGGCGACACCTTCAACGTGATCCCATTCGCCGGCGGCTCGTCGCTGCTGGCGCCGCAGTCGCTGCCGGCGACCGAGGACAACATCACCGCGGCGCTCCGCTTCATCGACCGCCAGACCGGCGGCGGCGGCACCGAACTGCTGCCCGCGCTGCGGCGCGCGCTTGCGCTGCCGGCCGACCCCGGCCGCGCGCGCACCTTCGCGGTGATCACCGATGGCTACGTGACGATCGAGAAGGAGGCGTTCGAACTGGTGCGCACAAACCTCGGAGCCGCCAACGTGTTCGCGTTCGGGATCGGCACGTCAGTCAACCGCTTCCTGATCGAGGGGCTGGCGCGCGCCGGCAAGGGCGAGCCGTTCTTCGTGCTCAACGCCGCGGCCGCCGAGCGCGAGGCGGTGCGCTTCCGCCAGATGATCGAGCAGCCCGTGCTGACGCACATCCGCGTGAAGTTCCCCGCGGGCTTCGACGCCTACGACCTCGACGTGCCGCAGGTGCCCGATCTGTTCGCGCAGCGGCCGGTCGTGCTGATGGGCAAGTACCGCGGCACGCCAGCCGGCGCGATCGAGATCGAAGGCATCGCTGCAGGCGGCGCGGTACGCATTCCGATCGACCTGGCGCGGGCGACGCGCATCAGCGACACCCAGGCGTTGCGGTACCTGTGGGCGCGCAGCCGCATCGCCGAGCTCGGCGACTACCAGAAGCTCGCGCGAGACGACGACACCCGGCAGGCGATCACCGCGCTCGGGCTGAAGTACAACCTGCTGACCGACTACACGTCGTTCATCGCGATCGACAAGGTCGTGCGCAACGCGGGCGGCGCATCGACGAGCGTCGATCAGCCGCAGCCGCTGCCCGCGGGCGTCAGCGAACTGGCGCTCGCCGCCGCGCCCGCCACGCCGGAGCCGGAGTTCGCGCTGCTCGCCGCGCTGGCGGGCGGGTTGACGTGGTGGCTGCGGCGCCGCCAAATTGCTGCGGAGCTGCGCGATGCATGACGCACCGTTGAACGCGCGCATCGGTCGCACGCGGCCGGGCCCATTGCTCATCGCGGCCACGACCGCAGTTCCGCGGCGCGCCGCGACTGCGGCCGCGTGGCCGCTGCTCGCGACACTGCTCGCTGCGCTGTGGCCGCACTGGGTGTGGATGGCGCGCCGCCTGACCGATGGCTCCGACGAGCCGTGGGGCATCCTGGCGATCGTTACGGTGTGCCTGCTCGTCGCGCGCGATCGTCATCGACTCGTGCTGCCGTCGCGGCACGCGCTGGCCGCCAGCGGCGCGCTCGCGGTCGCCGCGGCGATCATGCAGTTCTTCGCGCCGCCGATCTTTGCCGCCGGCGCGGCGATGCTGGCACTCGCGGTCTTTCTCGCGTCGGCCCTGCCGCAGCGTCCGGCCGCGCCGCTCGCCACGCTGCTCGCGCTCGCGCTGCCGGTGATCGCGTCGCTGCAGTTCTACCTCGGCTTCCCGCTGCGCGCGCTGACCGCACACGCGGCGGTGCCGCTGCTGCAGGCCGCGGGGGTGGACGCGCACACAGCCGGCGCAGCGCTGCAATGGAACGACATCACGGTGCTCGTCGATCCGCCGTGCGCTGGCATCGGCATGCTGTGGGTCGGCAGCTTCGTCGCCGCGCTGCTGTCGTATCTGAACGGGGCGTCGGCGCGACGCAGCTTGATCAATGGACTCGCCGCGGCAGCGCTGGTGCTCGTCGCCAACGTGCTGCGCAATGCAGTGCTGTTCTTTCCCGAGGCGGGCCTCGCGCACTGGCCCGAGGCGGTGCACCGCGCGGTCGGGCTGGCCGCGTTCGCGCTCGCGATCGCGCCGCTGATCGTCTTCACCCACTGGGATCCGAAATGAAAGTCCGCACCTTCTTCGTCGGCGCCTGCCTGGCCGCGGCGGTGCTGTCGGTGTCCGCTTCGATCGTCACGCGCCGCGCAGCGCAGGCGGCCGAGGCGGATG
>JBAIYN010000620.1:0-7484 GCA_037915775.1 Burkholderiales bacterium
AACCTCTTCGGCGACCCGCGCGAGCAGCGGCTGGCGATCAATGTCGTGATCGCCTTCCTACCGGCGGCGGTGGTCGGCGTGCTGTTCAAGTCGGCGATCGAACGCCATCTGTTCAACCCGGTCAGCGTCGCGGTCGCGATGGTGGTCGGCGCGCTGGCGATCCTGTGGATCGAGGATCGCCATCACCGGCTTTACGGCGAGCGCGACCTGCAGGGCCAGCGGCTTGCGCGCGTGCCGACGATGGACGACATGACGGCGCTCGACGCGCTGAAGGTCGGGCTGATGCAGTGCTTCGCGCTGATTCCGGGCACCAGCCGCTCGGGCGCGACCATCATGGGGGCGCTGCTGTTCGGTTTCTCGCGCGTGGCCGCCACCCAGTTCTCCTTCTTCCTGGCAATGCCGACGGTGGTCGGCGCGACGGTCTACTCGCTGTACAAGGCGCGCGACCAGTTCACGACGGCAGACCTGCCGCTGTTCACGATCGGGTCGGTCGCCGCCTTCGTCGCGGCCCTGCTGTGCGTGCGCTGGCTGCTGCGCTACATCAGCACGCACGACTTCAAGCCGTTCGCGTGGTATCGCATCGTCTTCGGCGTGGTGATCCTGGCGACGGCCTACACGGGTCTGGTCAACTGGACCGACTGAAGGCGTGAACGGCGAACGCGCGCTCGAATTCGCCGCGGCGATCGCTGCGGCCGCGGTCGTCGCCGCCGGCGTGCTGTTCTTCGGCTGGCCGACCTTCACGGTGCTCGCGCTGTACTGGATCGAGAACGTGGTGATCGGCGTGTTCACGTTGCTGCGCATCGCGATCGCATCGACGCGCTCGGGGCATCCTTTCGGCGGGCTGTTCGTGGGCGCGTTCTTCGCCGTTCACTATGGCGTGTTCTGCATCGGTCACGCGCTCCTGATCGCCACGCTGTTCGGCAGCGGCCGCATCTTCGGCAACGTCGTGACTGACCCGGCCGCGCAACTCGTTGCAAGCGTCGCCTCGGATTCGATCGGCGCGGTCGCGCTGCTTGCGATCGCGCTGGGCGCCGGAGTCGATGCGCTGCGCTGGCTGCGCAACGCGGACGCCGCCGATCGGGCCGATCCGCGGGCAGTGATGTCCGCTCCCTACGGGCGCATCGTCGTGCTGCACGTCGTGCTGCTCGTCGGCGGATTCCTGCTGCAGCTCCTGCAGGCGCCGGCGGTTGCGGCGCTGCTGCTGGTCGGTGCGAAACTGGCGAGCGACATGGTCCGGCTGCGCAGGCTGCCGGTCGCCGCGGCAGGGATGGCGGGATAGATGGAAAGACTCATCGGCAAGGTTCGGCTCGAAGTCGTCGAGGCCGATATCACGCGGCTCGACGTCGATGCGATCGTCAACGCCGCCAACGAGATGCTGGCGCCGGGCGGCGGTGTGTGCGGCGCGATCCATCGGGCGGCGGGACCGGAGCTGGCTGCCGAATGCGCGACGCTGGGTGGGTGCGCCACCGGAGACGCGAAGATCACGCGCGGCTACCGGCTGCCGGCCGCGCACGTGATCCATGCGGTGGGTCCGGTATGGCATGGCGGAGGGCGCGGCGAGCCCGGGCTGCTGCGTTCGTGCTACGTGCGCGCGCTCGAACTGGCGCAGCGGCACGGTCTGCGGTCGATTGCGCTTCCCGCGATATCCACCGGCATCTTCGGCTACCCGATCGATGACGCAGCGCGCGTCGCGGTGCGCGCGGTGATCGACACGTTGCCGAACGTGCCGGCGATCGAGCACGTGGTGTTTTCGTGCTTTGGTGCGGCGACGCGCGCTGCCCTGGAAGCCGCGCTGGCGGACGCAGGCTAGACGCGCTCGAACACCAGATCCCACACGCCGTGGCCGAGCTTTTCGCCGCGGGCGTGGAATTTGGTCGTGGGGCGCGCGGCGAGCGGACTGCGCGACGCGGGTGCATAGCCCGGATGCAGGTTGCGCAGCCGCGGCTCGTGCATGAGCACGTCGAGCATCTGCTCCGCGTAATGCTGCCAGTCGGTCGCGCAATGCAGGATGCCGCCCGGCGTGATGCGGCTCGCGAGGCGGCCGATGAACGGCTGCGCGACGAGGCGGCGCTTGTGGTGCCGCGCCTTGGGCCACGGATCCGGAAAGAAGATGTGCACGCCGGCCAGCGAATCGGGCGCCAGCATGTCGCGCACGACGTCGACCGCGTCGTGCTGGATGATGCGGATGTTGGCGAGCCCCGTTTCGTCGATCCGCTTTGCCAGCGCGCCGACGCCGGCGACGAAGACTTCCACGCACAGGAAGTTCAGATCCGGGCGCGCCTGCGCGATCGCCGCGGTCGTCTCGCCCATGCCGAACCCGATCTCGAGCACGGTCGGCGCGGCGCGGCCGAACACGGCCGCGTAATCGAGCGCCGCCGCTGTGTACGGCACTGCGAAGCGCGGAAAGATCTCCTCGTAGGCGCGCCGCTGCGCGCCGGTCACGTGTCCGCGGCGCAGCGCGAACGACCGGATGTGCGTGTACCTGGGGCCGGCTGCCTCGTCGCTGCCGGGCAGCCCGCCGCTCATCAGGACCGCGTCGGCGCGATCACGCCGGCGGTCGGCGAGCTCGGACTCGCGCCATAGAGCTTCTTCGGCATGCGGCCGGCGAGGAACGCCTCGCGACCCGCCTGCACGGCCTTCTTCATCGCACTGGCCATCAGCACCGGGTCCTGCGCCGCCGCCACCGCAGTGTTCATCAGCACGCCGGCGCAGCCGAGTTCCATCGCGATCGCCGCGTCGCTCGCGGTGCCGACGCCGGCATCGACGATCACCGGCACCTTGGCCCGCTCGAGGATCAGCTGGATGTTCCAGGGATTCAGCAGTCCCATGCCCGAGCCGATCAGCGATGCGAGCGGCATCACGGCGACGCAGCCGATCGATTCCAGCACCTGCGCCTGGATCGGATCGTCCGAGCAGTACACCATCACCTCGAAGCCCTCTTTCACGAGCGTCTCGGCCGCCTTGATCGTCTCCGGCATGTTCGGGTACAGCGTGCGCTGGTCGCCCAGCACTTCGAGCTTGGTCAGCGCATGGCCGTCCAGCAGTTCGCGCGCCAGCCGCAGCGTGCGCACCGCGTCGTCCGCCGAGTAGCAGCCCGCGCTGTTCGGCAGCAGCGTGTAGCGGGAGGGCGGAACGAAGTCGAGCAGGTTGGGCTCGTCCTTGTTCTGGCCGATGTTGGTGCGGCGGATCGCCACCGTGACGATCTCGGCGCCGCTCGCCTCCACCGCGGCCCGGGTCTGCTCGAGGTCCCGGTACTTGCCGGTGCCGAGCAGCAGGCGCGAGTGAAACGTCCGCTGGCCGATGCGCAACGTGTCGTGAGTCATGTCGTCGCGTTTCATTCGAATACCCTGGGTTCGACCTTCACTTCGAAATTCACCGAGTTGGCCATGAAGCAATGCTCGTGCGCCTTCTCGTGCGCTTTCAGCGCGGCCTCGATCTGGGTGCCATCGGCGATCCGTACCACCGGGCGCAACAGCTCTTCGACCATGCGCATCTTGCCGTCCTTCATTCCGAGCGTGCCGATCGCGCTGTCCTGGTACGAAACGATCCGGATCCCGGCGCGTTCACAGGCGTACAGGTAGGTCAGGTGATGACACGCCATCAGCGACGCGATCATCAGCGTCTCGGGGTTGTGCCGGCTGTCGTCGCCCCGGAACACCGACGGCGACGATCCTTCGACCGCCGCCTTGCCCGGAAATTCGAGCGAGAACGCGCGCGCCAGCTTCAGCTTGCCGTCGGCCTCGCCGGCCGTGCCGGTCCAGCGCAGGCCGCCCTCGAAGTAATGGGTGTGGCTCATCAACCGCCTCCGACGGCGATCACGACCTCGAGGCGGTCGCCGTCCCCGAGGCGGGTCTCCGCGTGCCGGCTGCGCGGCACGATCTCGCCGTTGCGCTCCACCGCGACGCGCCGCGCGCCCGGGTTCATCTGCCCCAGCAGGTCGGCGACGGTGGCGCTGGCGGCGACGCGGCGGGGCTCGCCATTGACGTGGATGCCGATGGTGTCGATCACGCTCGTCATGGAACGGATGTTAGAGCATCAAGACCTGCGTCCGGCGCGCCAGCGGCGGAACAACCCGACCGCGATGCCGGCAACGATCAACGCCGCGAACAGCCACATTTCGATGCGGCCGATCCGTCCGAGCACGCGCTCCACCGCCGCGCCGAACACCCAGCCGAGCCCGGCGATCAGCGTCGCCCACAGCAGCGCGCCGAGGGCATTGAACAGCACGAAACGCCATGCCGGCACGTCGGCAGTGCCGATCAGGATCGGCCCGGCGATGCGCAGTCCGTAGGCGAAGCGCACGCCGATGATCACCCACTCGTGGTAGCGCTCGATCAGCCGGTGCACCTTGTCGGCCTGTGCGGCGACCGACGGAAAGCGCGCGAGCGCGCGTTCACCGTGGCGGCGGCCCAGCCAGAAGAACGCCTGGTCGCCGCAGAATCCCGCCGCCGCTGCGATAACGACGACGATCGGAAACGACAGATAGCCGCGATGTGCCGCGAAGCCGGCGAGCGTCAGCACGGTTTCGCCCTCGAGCACCGACCCGAGCGCAAGCACCCAATAGCCGTGGCTCGAGATCAGATCGCCCAGATGCACGGTTTGCTCCGATCCGCATGATCGCAGACACGGCAAGGAGACGATTTCGTGCAATCATCGGCGGTCGCGCCGCCCCGCCGAAGAAGAACCCGTGAAGCGCCTTCCCACCGACGTTCGCGAAAAGCTGCGCGCGGCGCTGCATGCGCTCGGACCGGGCCTTGTGACCGGCGCGGCGGACGATGACCCGAGCGGAATCGCCACCTATTCGCAGGCGGGCTCGCAGTACGGCTTCGGCCTTCTGTGGACCACGCTGCTGACCGCGCCCTTCATGATCGCGATCCAGCTCGCGGCGGCGCGCGTCGGACGCGTGACCGGGATGGGGCTGGCCGGGAATCTGCGCGCCCACTATCCGCGGCCGCTGGTGCTGGGATTGGTCGCGCTGCTGGTGGTCGCGAACACGATCAACATCACCGCCGACATCGCGGCGATGGGCGAGGCGCTGCAACTGGTGCTCGGCGGCGGCAAGCACGGGCACGCGCTGATCTTCGGCATCGTGCTGGCCTGGCTGCAGGTGAAGCTGCCGTATTACCGGCTGGCCGACATCTTCAAGTGGCTGTGCCTGTCGCTGCTCGCCTACGCGGGCGTGCTGCTGTTCGTCAAGGTGGACTGGTGGCAGGCTCTGTCCGGCTTCGTCTGGCCGCGGATCGATTTCACGTTCGACGCGCTGATGATGGTGGTCGCGGTGCTCGGCACCACGATCAGCCCGTATCTGTTCTTCTGGCAGGCGTCGCACGAGGTCGAGGAGATGCGGCGCAAGAACTCGCCGGCGCTGCTGCAGGCGCCGGAGCGGGCGCCAGGGGCTCTGCTGCGCATCCGCTTCGACACGGTATCCGGGATGGTGTTCTCCAACCTGATCGCGCTGGCGATCATGCTGGCGGCCGCGGTGACGCTGCACGCACATGGGATCACCGAGATCCAGACCGCCGCGCAGGCGGCGGAGGCCTTGCGGCCGATCGCCGGCGACCGGGCCTTCCTGCTGTTCGCGCTCGGCATCATCTCCACCGGCCTGCTCGCGGTGCCGGTGCTGGCGGGTTCCGCCGCGTATGCGGTATCGGAGGTGATGAACTGGGGCGGCGGGCTCGCGCACACGTGGCAGGAGGCGCGCGGCTTCTATGCGATCGTGATCGGATGCACGATTGCGGGCACCGCGCTCGATTTCACGCCGCTCGATCCGATCAAGGCCCTGTTCTACAGCGCGGTGATCAACGGCGTGATTGCGGTGCCGATCATGATCATGCTCGTCCTGCTCGCGTCGAACCGCAAGGCGCTTGGCGAGTTTGCCATCGACGGCGCCCTGCGTGCATTCGGCTGGCTGGCGACGCTGCTGATGACCGCGGCGGTGGTGTTGATGCTGGTTGCCGCGCTGGTCTGACGGCCGCCGCCGAATTCGGCAGAATTGCGGCGACCGGTGCATCCATGGGAGCCAGCATGAGCGAAGCCTTCATCTGTGACGCGATCCGTACACCGATCGGTCGTTACGGCGGCGCGCTGTCGAGCGTGCGCACGGACGACCTCGCGGCGATACCACTGAAGGCGCTGGTGGCGCGCAATCCGAAGGTCGACTGGGCCGCGCTCGACGACGTGGTGCTCGGCTGCGCCAACCAGGCCGGCGAGGACAATCGCAACGTCGCGCGCATGGCGCTGCTGCTCGCCGGACTGCCGCAGTCGACTGGCGCAGCGACGGTCAACCGGCTGTGCGGCTCGGGCATGGACGCGGTCGGCATCGCGGCGCGCGCGATCAAGAGCGGCGAGGCCGAGCTGATGATCGCCGGCGGCGTCGAAAGCATGAGCCGCGCGCCGTTCGTGATGCCGAAGGCGGACACCGCGTTCTCGCGCAACAACGCGGTATATGACACCACGATCGGATGGCGCTTCGTCAACCCGGTGATGAAGACGAAGTTCGGCGTCGATTCGATGCCGGAAACCGCCGAGAACGTGGCCGCCGAGTACCGGATCAGCCGCGAGGACCAGGACAAGATGGCGCTCGCCAGCCAGCGCAAGGCGCTGGCGGCGCAGGCCGGCGGCTTCTTCGATGCCGAGATCACTCCGGTATCGATCACGCAGAAGAAGGGCGATCCGCTGGTCGTGAACCGCGACGAGCATCCACGCGAGACTTCGCTCGACGCGCTGGCAAGACTGAAGGGCGTGGTGAAACCGGAGGGCACCGTGACGGCCGGCAACGCATCGGGCGTCAACGACGGCGCCTGCGCGCTGATCGTCGCATCCGCCGCGGCCGCGCAGCGCCATGGACTGACTCCGCGTGCGCGCGTGATCGGGGTCGCGACCGCCGGCGTCGCACCGCGCGTGATGGGCATCGGTCCGGCACCCGCTACCGAGCGGCTGCTCGCCAGGACCGGAGTCAGGCTCGAACAGGTCGACGTGATCGAACTGAACGAGGCGTTCGCCGCGCAGGGGCTGGCGGTGCTGCGCCTGCTGAACCTGAAGGACGACGACCCGCGCGTGAATCCCAACGGCGGCGCGATCGCGCTCGGTCATCCGCTCGGGATGAGCGGAGCACGCCTGGTCACCACGGCGGTGAGCCAGCTGCACAAGAGCAAGGGGCGCTACGCATTGGCGACGATGTGCATCGGCGTCGGCCAGGGCATCGCGATGCTCGTCGAGCGGGTCTGAACCGACGAACGCTCGACTCAACCAGAATGCGCGCCCAGCGCGGGTGTCGTTCAATGGTAGGACGGCGGCTTCCCAAGCCTCAGACGTGGGTTCGACGAGCGCGATGCGCGAGGGATGATCGGTTCGCGCAAGACGAACCGATCACAATCCCATCACCCCTGATGTAAATTTCGCCCTCGAAGCGGGTGTCGTTCAATGGTAGGACGGCGGCTTCCCAAGCCTCAGACGTGGGTTCGATTCCCATCACCCGCTCCATG
>JBAIYN010000349.1:0-1866 GCA_037915775.1 Burkholderiales bacterium
CTGGTCGCGGGCTTCCACACCGAGTACAGCGGGATGCGCTTCGCGCTGTTCTTCCTGGCCGAATACGCCAACATGATCGTCGTGTCGTCGGTGGCCACGACGCTGTTCCTGGGCGGCTGGCTGCGGCCGTTCCCGAACGTGCAGGCGCTCGGGTTCCTCGACGTCGTGCCGAGCTGGGTGTGGTTCTGCCTGAAGACGTTCGGACTGCTCTATCTGTTCATGTGGATCCGCGCGACGTTGCCGCGCTATCGCTACGACCAGCTGATGCGTCTCGGCTGGAAGGTCCTGATCCCGCTCGCGATCGCGAACATCATCGTGACGGCGGCGGTGAAGGTGGTGCTGGGATGACCGGCGAAGCACTCGCGTTCTACACGCTGGCGGCGTTGATTCTGGGTTTCGGGATCCTCGTGATCACCGCCCGGAACACGGTGCACAGCGTCCTGTTCCTCGTGGTGAACTTCCTGTTCGTGGCGGCGCTCTACGTGCTGCTGGGCGCCCAGTTCCTCGCGGTCATCCAGGTGCTCGTCTACGCCGGCGGCATCGTCGTCCTGTACCTGTTCGTCGTGATGCTGGTGAACCTGAAGCGGCCACCCGAACAGCACAAGGACCCGCACCGGCGCAGCCGCCTGGCGTTCGTCGTTTCGTGCGTGCTGCTGGCCGAGATCGGCGCCATCGCCCTGTGGGGCTACGTGCGGCCGCAGGTCCCGGCCGGCGCCCTTGCGCCGGTGTCGGCGTCGCAGAACGTCGAGCAGGTCGGCTGGCTGCTCTACACGAACTACCTGGTTCCGTTCGAAGTGGCCTCGATGCTCCTGCTCGCGGCGATGGTCGGCGCGATCATCCTCGCGAGACGCGAGCTGTAGAGAAACGTGTCGGGATCGGGGATCAGGGATCGGGGATCGGCCGCCGCGCCGGATCGTCGGGCGCGAAAACGGCAGGCAGGAGGGGACAAATCGTCTCCCCGACCCCCGGCCCCCGATCCCGAAGTGGAAGAAGGATGATCACACCCGCGCATTACACGGTGTTGTCCGCGGCCCTGTTCGTCATCGGCATGATCGGCGTGCTGGTGCGCCGCAACATCATCGTCATCTTCATGTCGATCGAGCTGATGCTCAACGCCGTGAACATCAACCTCGTCGCGTACTCGGCGCAGCTGCACAACGCGGTCGGCCAGGTGTTCGCGATCTTCGTCATTTGCGTCGCCGCCGCGGAAGCCGCGATCGGCCTCGGCATCATCCTGGCGTTCTACCGCAACAAGGAAACGATCAACATCGACGAGATGAATCTGATGCGGTGGTGACAGTCCGAGACGGAATCGGGAACCAGGAATCGGGCCGTTGCCTTTCCCCTGATTCCTGATTCCTGGTTCCTGGTTCCGACGAGATATTCAATGGCCTACATCTGGCTCATTCCGATCCTGCCCGGTATCGGGGCGGCGCTGAACGGCGTGTTCGGCATCCGCTTCTTCAGCAAGCGAAACGCGGGGGCGCTGGCGTGCGCGACGATGGCCGGCGCCTTCCTGGTGTCGCTGGTCGCCTTCGTGCAGCTGCTCGGCCTCCCTGCCGAATCGCGCGTGCACGATGTGACGCTGTTCACGTGGATTCCGCCGATCGCCTTGCAGACAATCGGCGGCGTCGGCAGCTTCCAGAGTCCCTGGACGTTCCGCCTGGATCCGCTGTCAGCAATGATGATCCTGGTCGTCACCGGGATTGGCTTCCTGATCCACGTCTATTCGATCGGGTACATGGCGGACGAGCCGCGCGGCAGCTACGCGCGCTACTTCTCGTACCTCAACCTGTTCTGCTTCTTCATGCTGACGCTCGTCCTGGGGAGCAACTTCCTGGTGATGTTCGTCGGCTGGGAGGGCGT
>JBAIYN010000394.1:0-3896 GCA_037915775.1 Burkholderiales bacterium
GGGGAACATACGGACGAAGTGCTGGCGTCGCTTGGGTATGATCGGGCGCAGATCGCCGCGCTCCGAAAAGACGGCGTGATTTGAGTCCACGAGGGAGACATCGATGAACCAGGTTCGACGCAATCTACTGGTCGCGGGCACTGCCGCGATTGCAGCACCCGCTTTCGTTCGGGCGCAGGCGCTGGAGCGCAAGGAACTGACGATCGCCGTCGGCGGGCGGGCTGCCCTGTATTACGTGGCGCTGATGGTCGCCGACCGGATGAAATACTTCGAAGCCGAAGGACTGAACGTCAACATCGTCGATTTCGCCGGCGGCGCCAAGGCATTGCAGGCCGTGGTCGGCGGCAGCGCCGACGTGGTCTCCGGCGCGTTCGAGCACACGATCGCGATGCTGGCCAAGGGTCAGCACATGCGGGCCTTCGTACTGGCCGGCCGCGCTCCGCAGATCACGCTCGGCGTCAGCCGCAAGACGATGCCGAACTACAAGACGATTGCCGATCTGAAGGGCAAGACGGTCGGGGTCACGGCGCCGGGTTCGTCCACGCACATCCTGACCAATTTCGTGATCGCCAAGGCGGGACTCAAGCCGTCCGACATCTCGGTGGTCGGCGTCGGCGCGACCACGACCGCCGCGGCGGCGCTGCGCTCCGGCAAGATCGACGCGATCTCCAACGTCGATCCGGTGATCACGATTCTCGAGCGCGCCGGCGAGATCACTGTCGTGTCGGATACGCGCAATGTCGAAGCGGCCGACAAGATCTTCGGCGGACCGATGCCGGCGGCGTGTCTGTACGCGCCGACCTCGTTCGTGGAAAAGAACCCGAACGTGTGCCAGGCGCTGGCCAACGCGATGGTGCGCGCCGACAAGTGGATCCAGAAATCGGGTGCGTCCGACATCCTGCGCATTGCGCCCGAAAACTATCTGCTCGGCGACCGCGCGATCTATGTCGATGCCTATCTGAAGGCGAAGGGCGCCACGTCGCCGGACGGCTACTTTCCCGAGAAGGGACCGGCAACGGCGCTGCGCGCGCTGGCGAGCGTCGACCCGCAATTGGCCAGTGCCAAGCTCGACCTGAAGTCGGTCTACACGAACGACTTCGTGCGCAAGGCAAATGCCAAGTATCCGAAGGGTTGACCGCGGCGCGACCGCGACGATGCGCGTCAATCGGAGCCGGCGTGCCCGCGACGCTGCTCGACAAGCTGTGGGATGCGCACTGCGTCGAACGTTTCGACGACGGCACCGCGCTGCTCTATGTGGACCGGCTGCTGCTGTATGAGCTGACCGCTCCACCCGCTTTCGAGGGGCTGCGGCGGCGCGGACTTTCGGTGCGCAACCCGCACGCGGCGCTTGCGGTCGCCGACCACTCCGTCTCGACGCAGGCGCACCGCACGACCGACAGCGTGCCGGCGATGGCGCACCACCTGCGAGCCCTCGAACGCGACGCACGCGCGTCCGGCATCGCGCATCTGGGCATCGGCGATCCGCGCCAGGGCATCGTGCATGTGATCGCGCCCGAGTCGGGCTGGGTGCTGCCCGGCATGAGCGTCGTCTGCGGCGACAGTCACACCTGCACGCTGGGTGCGCTCGGCGCGCTGGCGATCGGGGTCGGGTCGAGCGACCTCGAGCAGGCGCTGGCGACGCAGACGGTGCGGCTGAAGAAGCCCGCCGCGATGCGCATTGCGATCGATGGCCGTCTCGCGCCGGCCGTGTTTGCGAAGGACGTCGCGCTGCACCTGCTGCAGGTGTTCGGCACGCGCGCCGGCGAAGGCGCTGCGATCGAGTACGCGGGCACGACGGTCGCGGAGTTCTCGGTCGAAGAGCGCCTGACGCTGTGCAACCTGACCGCCGAACTCGGCTCGCGCATCGGACTGATCGCGCCCGATGCGACGACATTGCGCTACGCGGCTGCGCGGCCGCTCGCCCCGCGTGACGACGAACTGGCGGCAGCCAGGGCACAGTGGATTGAACTGCGGTTGGATGCGGACGCCGGATTCGCGCGCGACGAGGCGATCGACGCCGCAACGATCGCGCCGCGCATCACGTGGGGTACGACGCCGGCGCAGTCGATCGAGATCGACGGGCAATTGCCGCGCGCTGCGGAAGCGCCGCCCGATCTGGCCGGACAGTGGCGCGCTGCATATGAGTACATGGCGCTGGAGGAAGGCGCTCAACTGCTCGGCCAGCGCATCGACGCGGTCTTCATCGGCTCCTGCACCAACAGCCGGCTGTCGGACCTGCGGGCGGCGGCGCGCGTCGTCCGCGGCCAGCGCGTCGCCAGCCATGTGCGCGCGCTGGTCGTGCCGGGCTCGGAGGCGGTGCGCCGCGCCGCCGAGGCGGAAGGGCTGGGCGAGGTGTTCCGGTCGGCCGGCTTCGAATGGCGGCACGCCGGCTGCTCGATGTGCGTGGCGGCGAACGACGACCGGGTCGGCGCGGGCGAGCGCTGCGTGTCGACGTCGAATCGCAATTTCCCCAACCGCCAGGGGCGCGGTGCGCGCACCCATCTGGCGAGTCCGGCCACCGCGGCTGCCTGCGCGATCGCGGGCGAAGTCGCCGACGTGCGCCGGTTTCTCCGATGACTGCCCTGGCACCGATCGTGCGCGTGGCCGGGATCGCGGCCGTCTTCGCGCGCGACGACATCGATACCGACCAGCTCTTTCCGGCGCGCTTCCTTGCGTCGAGCGATCCGGGAGCGGCGCTGTTCGGGTCCGAACGCTATCTCGGGGAGACCCGCGACGAGAATCCGCAGTTCGTCCTGAATCGCGAGCCATGGCGGCACGCGCGCATTCTGGTCGCCGGCCGGAATTTCGGCTGTGGCTCGTCGCGCGAGCACGCGGTCTGGGCATTGCGCGATTTCGGCATCGCCGCGGTGATCGCGGAAAGCCTCAACGAGATCTTCCGCGACAACTGCCTGCGCAACCGCGTGGTGCCGGCGATGGCCTCCGCGGCCACCGTGCGGCGCATCGCGGATCGCCTGCGGTCGCAGGCGAACGCGACGGTGTGTGTCGATCTTGCCGATCAGCTGATCGAGGTCGATGGTGTCGCGGTCAGCGAATTCGAGATCTCCGCCGTCGCGCGCCGCATGCTGATGCAGGGGCAGGACGAGATCAGCCTTGCACTCGGCTGCCGGACCGGGATCGAGCGCTTTGAACGATGTGACCGCGAGCTGCGTCCCTGGCTCTGGCGCACGGCGCGCGCTGTCTGAGCGTGCGGCCGAAGCGCCGGGCGTTATCCTCCGCAACCATGGCTTCTCCCGATCCAGCGCTCGGCCTCGCCGGCGTCACCTGTACGTTCATCTCGCGCGACGCGCCCGGACAGCGCTACACGGCGGTCCGGGACGTCACGCTGGCGGTGGCGCCGGGCGAATTCGTCAGCGTGGTCGGCCCGACCGGCTGCGGCAAGAGCACGCTGTTGAATGTCGCGGCGGGGTTGCTGGAGCCGAGCAGCGGCCGCGTCACCATCTTCGGCGAATCGCTGACCGGGCTGAACCGCCGCGCGGGCTACATGTTCCAGTCCGACGCACTGATGCCCTGGCGGACGGCGCGCCGCAACGTGGCCGCGGGCCTGGAATTCCGCGGCATGCCGCAGTCCGAAGCCGATCGGATGGCCGATGAATGGCTGAAGCGGGTCGGTCTCGGCGGTTTCGGGGACCGCTATCCGCACCAGCTGTCGGGCGGGATGCGCAAGCGCACCGCACTGGCGCAGACGCTGGTCCTCGACCCCGACATCATTCTGATGGACGAGCCGTTTTCCGCGCTGGACATCCAGACGCGCCAGCTGATGGAGAACGAAGTCCTCGACCTGTGGGCGGCCAAGCGCAAGGCGGTGCTGTTCATCACGCACGACCTCGACGAGGCGATCGCGATGAGCGACCGCGTGGTGGTGATGTCGGCCGGGC
>JBAIYN010000488.1:0-8791 GCA_037915775.1 Burkholderiales bacterium
TGGCCTCGCCGTAGCGCGTTTGCAGCGACTGGCTCTTTGCCAGCGCAAGCTCGAGCCGCTGCGCGCTGTCCCAGTCGCGCGCGCCGATAAAGGCCAGCATCGCGTGCACGTCGTTGAAGCTGCAGAACCCGTCGTCGATGCGCGGGGCCCACGCTGCCGCCAGCTCGATCCAGCGCGCACCGGTGTCGCCGCCGAGCAGATCGATCCGCCACAGCAGCGAGGCCGCATCGATCAAGTCGGCGACCTCGCCCGACTGCCCCGCGCGCACGCGGTGGTCGTACAGCGCCAGTGCGCGATCGAGTTGGCCTTGCGCCAGGTGGAAGAGCGCCAGGTGCCACCAGCAGTGCGTCGCGACGATGGTGTCCTCATCCCAGCCGGCGACGTGCTCCTTCATCCAGCGCACACCCGCGTCGATCCTGTCGGTCATCTCGAACACATGAGCCATCGCGTGGTGCGCCCGCGCGTCGAGAGGGTTCAGGGCGAGCGCCGCGCGCGCGGCGGATTCGGCGCGCTCGTACTCGCCGCTTTCCTCCAGGCCGAAGGCGTACATCGCGAGCACGGCGTGATAGCCCGGCAGGTCGCGGGACCAGGCCGGCAACACCGCCGCTGCGCGGTCTCTCAGGCGGGCGGCGTCCCCGGTGACGTAGTCGAACGCGTGTGCAACCTGAAGCGCGAGCACGTCGCGCGGGTGCCGATGCAGCAGCCGGCCGAGCCGCGCCTTCGCGTGTTCGTAGTCGTCGGCGAGCACGGCCGACAGCGCCGCCAGGTGGAGCCGCTCACGATCGTTCGCCGGCAGACCCGCGGCGCGCTCCAGCACCGGGCGCGCCGCCCGCACACGCCGCGGATCACGACTGCACACGAGGAGCCATGCCTGCAGCACGTGCGCCATCACGAACGTCGGCGCCTCCTGCAATGCCAGCGCTAGCAACATGTCGGCGCCGCTGCGCCAGGACTGGAACGCGGCGAGCGCGCGTTCGTAAGCGTCCAGCGCGGCCGGTGTGGCGCCGGTGATGCCGCATCCGCGTCGATCGACGGCACTCATCGCGAGATCCTCAGCCGCGGCGCCGCCGCGCATGGCATTGCGACGGAGCAGCCGATCGCGATGGCGTTCTCCTGCAGTCCGGCTGATACGGGCGACGCCGCAGTGCCAAACGGCAGGCGACGATCCGGTGCGGAATTCAGCGGATGTGAACAGGATGTTTTCATTTCGGCACAGTCTGGAAACAATGTCACCGGTCTTCGCGTCAAGCGATCGGCGGCAACGGGCGCATTGTTCGGAATTGCGCAGCGCGATGCTTGGCTTTGCGTCGCGGACACTTGTCCGCGACTCCGCATCCGCAGCAGTGACGCCGCGCAACTTGATCAGGAGTCGACGCGACTTGCTCGATCGTCTGCGGAACTCACGCGATGCACCGGGGCACGCTGTCCGATCTCTTGTGCGGCGAGTGCCCGCGGATTGCGTGCTGTATCGGCCGTGCCACCGGGGACGGGAGTCCACGGAGCGGCCACGTGCCACTTGAATTGCCAAAGCACCAAGAAAGACCACAGGCGCAGTTTGATTGCTCAAACCCGCTGAGCGCCGCCGCAACGTCCCGCATCAACAGATCGAGCGAGCTGACCGCTGCAGCTTCACGTGCCGACGCTAACGCGGATTGGTTACGTTTCACGACATCACTAGTTCCTGCATGCGGACTCTCTCGCTACGTCAGCGGGGAATAGCATGCACTGACACGGCGATCGTCATCGACGATCATTTTTCGAGAAGCTCATCAAGACCGTTCGGGCGCAATCAACCGGAAGCAGGTTAATTCGCACCAAGGGAGAACGAACGATGCAGAGAAGGTTGATACTCGTATGCAGGCTGCTGGCAGCCTGCGCGGCCGCGACGCTTTCCTTACCCGCACTTGCGGTCGGCACGGTAGCGATTGAAACATTGTCGTCGCGTCCGGATATGGTCAGTGGAGGCAACGCGCTGTTACGCGTCGATGTGCCTGGGCAGATGCCGCTCGACCAGCTTGTCGTGAAGTTGAACGGCAGCGACGTCACGTCGACATTCCACGCGGATCAGGCCGCGCACACGCTGACTGGACTCGTCTCTGGCCTGGCGAACGGCGCCAATGATCTAGCGGTCTTCACCAGTCCCAACGCGAACGGACAGGCCGCTGCGCACACGACGTTGGTCAATCATCCGATCGAAGGACCGATGTTTTCGGGGCCGCGCCAGCAGCCGTTCATCTGCCAGACGCAAAGCTTCAAATTGCCCGACGGCACTTTCGTGGGTGCCTCGGACGCCAACTGCATGGCGCCGACCGTCGTGCAATACGTCTATTTCTCGAAGACGGACAACAAGTTCCATCCGATGCCGAACACATCGAGCTTGCCGGGCGACGTCGCATCCACAACGACGGATACCGGCGTGACGATGCCGTTCGTTGTCCGCGTGGAGACCGGCACGATGGATCGCGGCATTTACCAGAATGCGGTGCTGCACGATCCGACCTCGGAATCTGCGCCCACGCCGTTCAACCCGCCGAAGGGGTGGAACCGGCGTCTGCAGGCACTACACGGTGTGGGATGCCCAGGTGGCTGGTACATCCAGGGCGCCGCGATGGGCGAAAACATCCTCGACCCGAAGCTGCTGGGGCGTGGATTTGGCATGTTCATCAACACCCTGAACCATCCGACGAACAGCTGTAATGCCTTCCTGGCCGGTGAAGTGACCTCGATGGGCAAGGAGCATTTCATCAAGACCTTTGGCGTCCCGTATTACACGGTGAGTCGCGGCTGTTCGGGCGGCTCCTACACAAGCGAGCAGGTCGCCGATGCGTTCCCGGGCCTCTTTGACGGCATCCTCATCGACTGCACCTTCCCCGATCCGTTCACGATCGCCTATTCCGCACAGGACGGGCATCTTCTGACCCACTACTTCGCAGTCACTAATCCGAGCGGCTTCACGGCGGCACAGCAAGCGGCCGTTTCGGGTTACGCCAACACGACGACACTGTTAGCCGCCGCAAATCAGTCGCAGCGAACCGACCCGGTCCCAGGGCGCGTCGATGTTCCAGGCTATTCCCCGGCGGTGTGGAACACCGTGGTTCCGGTGAGCCTGCGTTACGACCCGAACACCAATCCGACCGGAGCGCGTCCGACGGTCTTTGACGAGAACGCGAATGTGTTCGGTAAGGACCCGTCGACGGGATTCGCACTGCGCACGTTCGACAACGTCGGCGTGCAATACGGCCTCGCCGCTCTTAATGCCGGAGTTATCACGACCAGCCAGTTTCTGGATCTCAACGAGAAGATCGGCGGCTACGACCAGGACGCCAACTACCTTCCGCAGCGGACGGTCGGAGACGTCGGCGCGATCAAGCGCGCCTACCAGTCTGCGCTGAATCTCGGCGGAGGCGGCGGATTGGCATCGATCCCGGTGTTCGATTTCACGGGAATCTATAGCGAGAACACCACCAACTATCACCTGCAGTGGGAGCACTTCGCCACGCGCGAGCGAATGAAGGAAGCCAACGGCAACGCCGACAACCACGTGATGTGGCGCGCGATACCGTCGACGATCGCACTCGACGCTCCGGCCCGGGTCGTATTCGACCAGTGGATGGAGGCCTACAAGGCCGACACATCCAATCTTTCCCAGCGGCAGAAGGTCATCAATGACAAACCTGCCGGCGCAGTGGACGGGTGCTTCACAAGCGCAACCACGTTTGTGGCCGAGCCGCAGACCTTCAGCAACCAGCCCAACTCGACCTGCAACACGTTGATGCCCTCATGGCAGTTTCCGCGCTACGTGGCCGGCGGGCCGCTGTCGGCAAGCAAGTTGAAATGCCAACTCAAGCCGATCGATCCACGCGATTACACGGTCACTTTCACGTCCGCGGAAATGACCCGCTTGCAGACGATCTTCCCGAATGGCGTGTGCGACTGGAGCAAGCCGGGCGTCAATCAGGTCAGTGTGTTGCCCTGGCCGACGAGCCCAGCGGCGGGCGTCATCGATCTGACACCATGTTTCGGTGCAGTTGACGGCGCCGCGAGCGGTCTTTGCACGCCGCCCGTTGTCCTTTACGTGGCGCCACGGGCGATCAACCTGCGCGGTGGCGGCAACGGTACGGTTTCCGCGATGATTGTCGCTGCACCCGGCTTCAATCTTTCGCAGTGGACCATCGGCGGCGTCACGCTGAGCGGCGCGCCCGCAATGTCCGGAAGTCTTTCGACCGACGGGACCACGTACACGGCGACCTTTAGCCGGAGCCAGCTCGCAAGTCTGCCGGCCGGAGACTCCGTCGTCCTGACGATCAACGGGACCATGCAGCAGAACGGGAATCAAGGCGCCTTTGTGGCCACCGACACGGTGAAGGTCATGAAGTGACCCTGCGCCTTGATACGTGAGACTGCTCGGAGGCGGCCATTCGGGCCGCGTGCGGCGCGCACGGTTTGGATAGACCGCCTCCGGACTTTGAGTCAGGTCAGACTGACTCGCGTAATCCGGCCGAGGAATTTTGGCGTATTGACTGCGGGTGATTCGCGAAGGACAGGAACGGCGTGATGTTCATCACAGATCGCGCGCATGCGGGAGATTGAGCGCGCGGCGATTCTCATTCGCGCTAATCCATTGACGCCGTCGTGGTCATTCGCGTACCTTGCGCACTTTTTTCGCAGGGAGATCCGCAGTGAAGAGTTGGAAGTCGTATTCATTCGGTTTGGTCGCGGTCGTGTCGGCGATGGCGCTCGGCACTCCGGTTTGGGCACTGACTGGCGTGCAGGTCGGCGCGAGCGGCAAGACCTACGCGTCGGCCGCAGTGCAATGCGCCGTGAATCCAGTCACGGGCATGGCCCCGATGGTTCAAGCCGGGCTCTACAACCCGAAGAGAGGCGCGAGCGGCGCGGTGTCGCTCAATGGTTCGCCGATCGCAACGGTCACGTTCCTGAGTCCGGACGCCACGGCGTGGCTCGCCAATGGGTCGAACACGGTGGTGGTTGCGGTCGACAAGAAGACCGCCGACAGCTACTCCTTTGACGCATCGCTGAGTTATCCGGGCCAGCCCAACGTCTGCATTCCGGACACCAGCGGCAACACAGTGAGCGGCGACCTGGAATACGCAGCCAGCGGTAAGTCCTACGCAACGGTGACGCCCGGTTGTGCGCTGAATGGGAGCACGGGCAAAGCGCAGCCGTACGTGAACCTCATCGATAACGGCACCTACCTGCTCAACGTTTCCGTCAACAATGCACCGCTGACGCAGTTGAACGGCACGACACGCAGGAGCACGCCCGTGTTCTTGAGCGCCGGCCTGAACGTCATCTCGGCCGCCAACGGTTCGCTTTCCACCGACTACTACGTCCGTGACGGCGGCACGGGCAGTTGCACGCTTCCTTGATCGAGGAAGAGAAGTGACCGCCCGCGAAGCCACCGCGCCGACGACGGAATCGGCGGCGATGCGGGCGGGAAGACGATGTGGGGGCGGGGTTGGCGGCTGACCTACGATTGCCTCGTCTGTGGGGCCAGTACTTTCGGGACAGCGCGGTGCGTAGCGCTTCGGTGTTGAGCATCGATTAGGCCAGCAGCTTCTTCAGCTTGCTGTTCTCCCCCTCCAACTCGCGCAGCCGCCTAGCTTCGCTGACACTCAGGCCACCGTACTTCTTGCGCCACGTGTAATACGCGGCATCACTGACGTCGTGCTTGCGGCACAGCTCCTTGACCGGCGTGCCGGCGTCTCCGGCCTTCGGGAACCCCGGGATCTGCTCCTCGGTGAAGCGCTGCTTCTTCATGTCCGTCCTCTCCTTCTGAAACGGACTGTACTAACTTCACCGCGGCACTGAATCCTGGGGCACATCAAAGAGATCTACGAAATGCCAAGCGCCGGAAAGAAAGCCGGATTCATGACGAACTTAGCGGCAACGCTGGGTATCGAAGATTTCCTTCCCAACCGCAGTAGTGGCAACGATAGCGACGTACTGGTCGAAATAGGCTCAACAAACGATCCAAGAAGCGTCGATGTATGCGAGAGACCGGTCTGCGGCAGCGCGGGCATGCTGGAGCTGGGGCAGTCATCGATTCGAGCGACATCGATGACTCGTCAGCCGCATCCAGTCGATATCAGCGCTCGAGGGTGAGACAACTGCAATTCGCCGACCAGCATAGGCTGCGCGTCGCCGCTGGCACAGAGAAGCGTTCCCATCATGGCGATCAGTATCAGCGAAGGCGACAGGATCAATCCGGGCTGATTCCACAAAGAAGAAGACTGCCACACAGGCGGACTCGTTATCTAATCCGCTGACTCTTGCGCCTAGTTCGCAATGGGCATGCCGCTCTGTGGCAGTCGTCCCAGCGCCCCGCGACAGGGACGCTTCGTCAGTTGTTGGGCGCCCCGCTGGTGATCCAGGACCTGACCTGATCGATCGTCGCTTGATCCAGGAGGCCGGCGGGTGGCATCCCCAGCAAATTCTCTGCGGTGGGACCTTCGAGCTTCTGAATCAAGTAGCTATTCGCCGGATCGCCTGGCTTGACCAGCATCAGGTTTGGCTTTTCCTGGCTGGGAACGTTAACGAGGTTCGCGAAGCTGTTGCCCGCTGTGAGATTCAGTGGAACGGCGGGCGGCCAAGTCAGAGGCTGTTGACTGCCGTTATGGCAGCTTGCGCACTGGGGCGTGAACACGTTCGCCTGAATCTGCGCGAGCGTGGATGCTGCCGGCGTGTTCAGCGTCGCTGTGGCCAAGACGAAGGTATGGGTGGCCGCGTCGGTGAGTTGAAGCGTGACACTGTAGGTTGCACTGCCAACCGCGACGGAAGGAATGGTCAGAACGCCCGTTTTGGCATCAAAGCTGGCGCCTTGTGCCCACACGCAGGTCGAAATCCAGAACACTCCGGTGACAGTCCATCTCACAGACATTCTCATGGTTGTCCTCCGCTGCGAGTCCGCCGCCCTGAGCTCTGAGAACTCAGCGTTTCCAGTTGATGAGGTGTTACCCCGTGGCCTCATGCGCTGAAATTGCGCGTTAACGGTACTCGTTCGGCCAGGTGTCGATTGGCACGTGGGTCACATAGCGACTTGCGCGAATCGCGTTCGCATCGCTGATTCGTGCAATGTCTTGCGCGGCAGTAGCGCCTGCTTGGGAATACATCCCGCGAAGGCGACGCAGACGGCAGCCTGTCGCGGTAGATCGTCTTTCACTCCGGTTGAGCCGCGGCCAAGTCGCTGTGTGAGCACGCGCAGCCAATGCTGTGGACCGCTGAGACCCCAACCGGATCCCGCCGCGCGACGAACAGAAGATGCGCGCTTCAAAAGAAAGGCCTCCCGCAGGAGGCCAAGCCACCACGCAAAGCCGAGTTCAGGCGGACGTTGCTTTTTGTTGGCGCCGACGGGTCGCGATTCCCGCTGCGCCTAGTGCAGCCAGCACGAGCGCGAGGCTTTCGGGCTCGGGCACGGTTGCCGCCTTCAGGTCCCAACCGATGACATCCAGAGTGGCGAAATCGATCGCGCTGAGGGAGTGCCCCTGGCCTGTACTGGCGAAGGCGTTGAACGGGTCATTCAGAATCGTTCCGATGAAGTCCTGGGGATCGCCGCCATTGCAACTGCCGCAGTTGTAGCCTTCCAAGTTCGTCGTCCCGTTGTCGATCGAGAAGTAGATGCCGGAGCCGTTCGTCAGGCCCCTCGTATTCGGAGCCGTGTAGCGGAACAAGTCGTATGGCATATAGCTAAGCCCGTTACCGAAGTTGGCGCCCAGCCCTGGTATGCGCCCCATGATTTCCGCGATTTCGTGCTCGGCTACGCCAATGAAGTCATATTCACCCGCGACGGCTCGGTTGTTGGGGTCGAAGGTGTAAGCGACGCTCGAATTGAACGAAAACGTTCCGTCAACTGTCGTGTCGCTCGGAATCAAGCCCAGCGCCTTGGCTTCTGCGCGGCTGACGACGAACGAGCCGCCGCCAGTCGGGTCGGTCGTCGTGTTCACGCTGCCTCCAGCGGCGAGCGAGGCCGTCCCATCGGTGCTGGGATGCGCCGTATTGTCGGCAAGCAACGCGCTGCGCGCTTGGGCGTAGGTTAGGAATCCGAGGAGGTTCGTGGAACTGCAGCCAAGACCGCAGCTTGTTGTCCCATCGACGTTGATGGTGACCGTCACCGGATCGGTGAACATGGCCTCGTACTCGCCCGCGGCGTAGTCAAAAGCCGCTTGTTCCTGGGCAGTAACCCCCGTCCCGAAGATCCCAACGATAAGAAGCGCATGCGCCGATGTGACTGCTCCAAGCGCAGCCGTCAGAACCAGTGCCTGCGACGCTGTACGGGTTCTCATACCCGCTCCTCCCCTTTGTTAACTGCCTTCGCGCTAGATCGCGCTTCGCTTGTCTTCTGATCTGCCGCACGTCGCGACCAAACAATCTCACGGCAGACACTTGATCAGACGCCACCCAATCGAGCGGCGCATGAACGCGTTGCGGGAAAGGAAGCAACAGCTGTGCCGCATTGGTGCAAGCGCTTAGATTCAATGAGTTATGGGGTAATACGTAGTTTTCCGGGCATCGCGACCGTAAAATTTTCCGACGACGCCATGGCGAGATTCGCACGTTGCGCAAGCCCCTCATTGGGTGCCTACGCGGCGTGCGGTGCGATGAATTGAAAGTGGGAAGCGCCCGCTGTAGCTCTAGATCCGAGCGCCTGATGAAGAGAGAGATTTGAACGACAGATCGGCGTCAGATTGGAGGACGCGTTGGGTCGGCCACGGTCGATTGGCCGACTTGTTCTGAACTTCGCGGGCCGTATAGATTGACGCGATCGGCGGCAAAA
>JBAIYN010000051.1:0-1992 GCA_037915775.1 Burkholderiales bacterium
CGCCGGCACGGCAGCTGCCGTGCTGAGCCAGGCGTTGACGTGACCGACTTCGTCATCCGTCAGCGATCCGGCAAAGGCTAGCAGCCGCAGCCGCGACAGCACGTAGATCAGCCGGGCCTGCGCCAGCGATTGCCGCGCGTCGAAGATCTTCGCTTCGGCGTTGAGCAGGTCGACGCTCGTGCGCGTACCGGCCTGGATCCCCTTCTCCGTCGCGCGATGCGCCTCCTCGGCCGAGCGCAGCGTCTGCTCGTAGGCGCGCACGCTCTCGATACCCTGCACCACGTTGTCGAACTGCTCGCGCACGCGCACCGACACGTCTCGCTTCAGCGCCTCGAGCTGATCTTCGGCCTTTTCCTGCCGGTTGAGCGCCTGCCGCACCGACGCCTGGACGCCGCCGCCCGAATAAACGGGAATGGAAACCTGCACGCCGATGAAGCTGCTCAGGGAGCGCTGATTCAATGAAGACGTCGTCTCGTTGCTGGCCTTCTGGTATGTGCCGATCACGTCAACGGTCGGCAGGTGCTGACCCTTCTGTCGTAGAACGTCGGCCCGCGCCAGCTCCAGGTTCTTCTGGGCGGCCTCGATCTCGGCGCTGGTCGCATACGCCCGAGCGACCCATTCGTCGGAGGATTCCGGCGCCGGCGGCACCAGCGGCAGCACCGTCGGGTCAAGATCCGCGATCAATCCGACCGCCTCGCCGATCTTGGCCTCGAGCTGGCGGCGCACCTTGGCCAGCGCGTTGCGCGCCTCGATGATCTTCGCGTTTGCCTGATCGCGGCGGGCACGGGCATCGGCGATGTCGGTCAACGTACCGGCGCCCGCCTTGTAGCTGCGCTCCGCAGACGCGAGCGTAGCCTCGTACGCAGCCCGCTCGGCGACGGCCAGACGCACCTGCTCGAGTCCGAGCAGCACGCTGAAATACGACTCCGCAACCTTGACGGCGAGCTGCTGGCGCTCGTTGCTTTGCTGCGCCGTTGCCGCACCGGCCTGGGCGCGCGCGTAGGAAAGCTGCGCATAGCTCGAGTAACGGAACAGCGGCTGGCGCAGCTGCGCTGCATAGACTTCGCTGGGGTAGCTGAAGTGATTCGTCGATACCTGGCCGAACAGGTTCGGCGCCGTCAGCTCCAGGTCGTTGCGCGTGAACGTGCCCGCCAAAGACACCTGCGGCAGCAGCCCGGCGCGCGCCTTCGGAATCTCCTCCTGCGTGGCCGCCGTTTCGGCGCGCACCGCCGCAAAATTCGGATCGCGTGCCAACGCCAGCGAGAACGCCTCCATCAGGTTCAGCGCCTTCTTGCCCTGCGCGCTCTCGGGGACCACCTGCGCTTTCGCACCGGTTATCGGCAGGCCAGCCGCGAGCAGTGCCGCGCAGGCCAGAGCGGGCAGCGCCGACGGGATAAAGCCGCGCGCGCTCATTCAATGCTCCGTCATCGACGTCGACACGCGCCGGATCAGCGGCCGCATCAGGTATTGCAGCAGCGAACGCTCGCCGGTCTTGATCAGCACGTCGGCCGGCATGCCCGGCTGCAACACGCGGTTGCCCAGCTGCTTTATCCCCTCGGGCAGCACTTCGACACGGGCGAGGTAATACGGGCCACGCGCAGCCTCCGCAGGATTGGGATCGATCAGACGGTCCGCGGACACCGACAGCACGCGGCCGTCGATCACCAGGTTCGGAAGATCGGCGAATGCGTGGAACCGGACATCGGCCGGCATGCCGGCCGCAATGCGATCGACCAAGTGCGGCGGCACCTGCACTTCGATGATCAGTTTTTCGTCGCGCGGGACGATTTCCATGAGCCGACCCCCCGGAGGAATCACTCCGCCGACGGTCTGGATCTGCAGGCTGACCACCGAACCCGACACCGGCGCACGGATGCGGGTGCGCTCGAGATCGACCTCAGCCACGCGGATCCGCTCGCGGGTGGTCTCCAGGTCGCGCGTCGTGTCGGCCAGCTGGGTCTCGGATTCGCGCCGGTACTCCTGCCGCCGGAA
>JBAIYN010000182.1:0-8661 GCA_037915775.1 Burkholderiales bacterium
GCTTCATCGGCGCGCGGTCGGAGGTCGTCGAGGGCGTGATCGTCGAGGAAAACTCGGTGATCAGCATGGGCGTGTTCATCGGCAAGAGCACGCGCATCTACGACCGCGAAAGCGGCGAGATCCTGTACGGGCGGGTGCCGGCGGGCTCGGTGGTGGTATCCGGGTCGCTGCCCTCGAAGAACTGCCAGCTTTATTGCGCGGTGATCGTCAAGCGCGTCGATGCGCAGACGCGCGCGAAGACCGGCATCAACGAGCTGCTGCGCGAGGCAACCGCCTAGCGGGAACCGGCGACCGCCGGCAGCGGTCGCGCCGCTGGAACTGGGACGCGACTGAGCGCACACTTAGACCGATCGGTCGATTCTCAGCAACCCGGCCGGCTGATTATTCTGTGCCATCCAAGATTGGAGGACCCCGATGGCCCTCGACAGGCTGTTTCACCTCATGGCGGAGCGCAAGGCCTCCGACCTTTATCTGGCAGTCGGCTCGCCGGTGACGATCAAGATCAACGGCGTGTGCGTTCCGGTCAACCAGGAACGCCTGCAGCCGCAACAGGTGGTACAGCTGCTCGCATCCCGTCTTTCCGACGCGCACTTCCGTGAACTCGAGGAGAACCGCGAACTGAACCTCGCCCTGCCGCTGACCGGCGTCGGCAGCTTCCGCCTGAGCGCGTTCCTGCAGCGCGGCACGGTTTCGGCGGTGATCCGCTTCATTCCGCACGACATTCCGCGCCTGGACGAACTGGCGCTGCCGGAATTGCTCAAGGACATGGTGATGGAGAAGCGCGGCCTGATCCTGATTGTCGGCGCGGCCGGCTGCGGCAAGTCGACCACCATCGCCTCGATGCTGGATCATCGCAACGAACTCGTCACCGGCCACATGTTGACGTTCGAGGACCCGATCGAGTTCCTGTTCCGCAACAAGAAGTCGATCGTCAATCAGCGCGAGATCGGCTCCGACGCCAAGTCGCTGCATATTGCGCTGAAGAACGCGATGCGCCAGGCCCCGGACGTGATCTTCATCGGCGAGATCCGCGATCGAGAAACGATGGGCGCCGCGATTGCCTACTCGATGTCGGGTCACCTGGTGGTCGCCACGCTGCACGCGACCAACTGCGCGCACGCGCTGAACCGGGTGATCAGCTTCTACTCGCCCGAGACGCGCGAGGCGCTGTTCCAGGACATGGCGGCATCGCTGAAGTCGATCGTGTCGCAGCGGCTGGTGCGCTCGCGCAAGGGCGGACGCGTGCCGGCGGTCGAGGTGCTGCTGAACAGCGGTCATGCGACCGAACTGATCGAGCGCGGCGACGTGCAGGCGATCAAGGAGGCGATGGAGCAGACGCTCGCGCCGGGCAGCCAGACCTTCGAGCAGAGCCTGTATTCGCTGCTGCAGCGGGACATGGTCACGCGGGAGGATGCGCTGGCGGCCGCGGACTCGAAGAACAACCTGCTCTGGCTGATCAACAATGCCGGCAAGTCGCAGTCGAAGGGTTCCGCCCAGCAGAAGAAAGCCGTGCCCGAGCCGTCGTCGTTCTCCGAGTTCACGCTGAACATCTAGCCCGGGCTCGATAGAATCCGGCGCTGCCGCCACTACGTCTTCGAGCGGCGGCAAGCCGGATGAATTCCACCCTCGAACTCACGCAAGCGCTGATTGCGCGGCGCTCGGTCACGCCCGACGACGCAGGCTGCCAGACGCTGATCGCCGAACGGCTCGCGCCGCTGGGATTCCGCGCCGAAGCGATCGCGCGCAACGCGACGACCAATCTTTGGCTGCGGCGCGGCACGGCGCGCCCGGTGCTGGTGTTCGCCGGCCACACCGATGTCGTTCCGCCCGGGCCGCGCGAGCAGTGGCAATCCGATCCGTTCGAACCGACGCTGCGCGATGGGGTGCTCTACGGCCGCGGCGCGGCCGACATGAAGACTTCGATTGCCGCCTTCGCCGTCGCCGCCGAGGAATTCGTCGCCGCGGTTCCGGATCACCGCGGCTCGATCGCGCTGCTGTTGACGTCGGACGAGGAAGGCCCGGCCACCGACGGCACGGTCGCCGTGGTCGAGAAACTCTCCGCGCGCGGCGAGGCGATCGACTACTGCATCGTCGGCGAACCGACATCGGTCGACGCGGTCGGCGACACGATCAAGAACGGGCGTCGCGGGTCGCTGTCCGGCCGGCTGACTGCCAAGGGCATCCAGGGCCACGTCGCCTACCCGCACCTGGCCCGCAACCCGGTGCATGCACTGGCACCGGCGCTGGCGGACCTGGCAGCCGAGACCTGGGACCAGGGCAACGAATTCTTTCCGCCGACCACCTTCCAGGTCTCGAACATCCACGGCGGCACCGGCGCGCTGAACGTGATCCCCGGCACCTGCGTGGTCGACTTCAACCTGCGCTTCGCACCGGCATCGACGGCCGAATCACTGATGGCGCGGATCGAGTCGATCCTGCGTCGCCACCGGCTCGAGTACGACCTCGCCTGGACCATCGGCGCGCAGCCGTTCATGACCGAGCGCGGTGCATTGAGCGATGCGCTGGCCCGTGCGATCCGCGAGACCACCGGCCGCAGCACGCAACTGTCGACGACCGGCGGCACCTCGGACGGGCGCTTCCTGGCCACCATCTGCTCGCAGGTGATCGAACTCGGACCGCCGAACGCGACGATTCACAAGATCGACGAATGCGTACGCGTCGCCGATATCGAACCTCTGAAGAGCATCTACCGACGCACGCTTGAACTCCTGCTTGGACCGCAACCATGACGATCGACGCCCAGGCCAATCTGCGCACGATTCGCGACGCACTGCGCTTTGCCGTCACGCGCATGAACGAACTCGACGCGTTCTTCGGGCACGGCCAGTCCGATGCAGTCGATGAAGCGATGTTCCTCGTACTGCGCTCGCTGAAGCTGCCGCTGGATCGCGCCGAACTCTTCCTGGACGCCTTCCTCACGCACGCCGAAGTCCACATGCTGGTGCAGACGATCGACCAGCGCGCCCGCAAGCGCATCCCTTCGGCCTATCTGCTGCGCGAGGCCTGGCTGCAGGGCTACCGTTTCTACGTCGACGAGCGCGCGATCGTGCCGCGCTCGTTTCTCGCCGAACTGCTGAAGGAGGCGCTGGCCCCCTGGGTGCCCTCGCCCGCTGCCGTGACCGACGTGCTCGATCTGTGCACCGGTTCCGGCTGTCTTGCCGTGATGGCGGCCGACGTGTTCCCGAATGCCACGGTCGATGCGATCGATGTTTCGACCGATGCGCTCGGCGTGGCCCAGCGCAACGTGATGGACTACGGTTTCACCAAGCGGATCAACCTGCTGACTTCGGACCTGTACGACGCCGCACCGACCAAGCGCTATGACATCATCATCTGCAATCCGCCGTATGTGACGGACGCGTCGATGGCGACGCTGCCGCGCGAGTACCAGCACGAGCCCAAGCTCGCGTTGGCCGGCGGCCCCGACGGGCTGAACATCGTGCGCCGGGTGATTCGCGGCAGCCGCGGCTATCTGAAGCGCGGCGGCCTGCTGTTCGTCGAGGTCGGCGATGGCCGCGGTGCGGTCGAAGCCGCGTTCCGTGACCTCTCGATGACCTGGGTCACCACCAGCGCCGGCGACGACATGGTGTTCATGGTGAAGCAGGAAGATCTACCGTGACTCGTGATCCGTGATCCGTCGATTGCGGGCCACGGATCACGGATCACAGATCACGGTTCACGAACGAAATGCTTCGCCTGATCGACGTCTCGCTTGCGCGCGGGATCCGGACGCTTTATCGGAACGTTTCGCTGATCGCCCCGCCCGGAGAAAGAATCGGCCTGGTCGGTGCCAATGGCAGCGGCAAGTCGTCGCTGTTCGCGGCCATCCTCGATGATCTGCCGATCGACGCCGGCGCGCTGGAGGCTCCTCCTCACGCGCGCATCGCGCACGTCGCGCAGGACATCGCCGCCGACGACGAAGCCGCCATCGACTACGTGCTCGCCGGCCATGCGCCGCTCGTCGAAGCGCGCGCGGAACTCGGACGTGCGTTTGACTCGCACGACGACCTGCGGCTCGCGCACGCGCATGCGCGACTGGCCGAGCTGAACGAGGGCGCGATCGTCGCGCAGGCCAAGGCGGTGATGCACGGTCTGGGCTTCGCCGAGCGCGACGGCGCTCGGCGCGTCGCCGAGTTTTCCGGCGGCTGGCGCAACCGACTTGCGCTGGCGCGTGCGTTGCTGCGGCCGGCAGATCTGCTGCTGCTCGACGAGCCGACCAACCACCTCGATCTGGACTCGGTGGTGTGGCTCGAGGCGTGGCTGAAGCGGCAGGACGCGACCGTGCTCGTGATCTCGCACGACCGCGAATTCCTTGACCGGGTGACCACGACAACCTGGCACGTCGCTGATGGAACGATCCGGCGCTATGCCGGCAACTACAGCGCGTTCGAACTCGCCGCACTGGAGCAGCAGAAGCAGCAGGATGCCGCGGCCCGCGCCTACGAGCGCACGGCCGCCCACCTGCAGAGCTATGTCGACCGTTTTCGCGCCAAGGCCACCAAGGCACGCCAGGCGCAGAGCCGGCTGAAGATGCTCGAACGCCTGCAGGCGGTCGAGCCGGTGCACGCACGCCGCGAGTGGCGCTTCGAGTTCCTGCCTCCCGCGCGCACGCCCGAACGCCTGATCGACGCCGAGGGTCTGCGGCTCGGCTATGGCGACCGGGTCGTGCTCGATGGAGTCAAGTTCCTGGTGCGCGCCGGCGACCGCATCGGCATCCTCGGCGTCAACGGCGCCGGCAAATCGACGCTGGTCAAGGCAATCGCGGGTGAGCTGTCCCCCGCGGCAGGCGAACTGCGGCGCGGACAGGGACTGGCGATCGGCTACTTCGCGCAGCATCAGCTCGACCAGTTGCGCGCGGACGAGTCGCCGCTCGCGCATCTGCGCCGGCTCGCCCCCGATACTCGCGAACAGGAGCTGCGCAACTTCCTCGGCCAGTATCGCTTCTCAGGCGACATGGCGAGCGCGCTGGTCGGCCCGATGTCGGGCGGCGAGAAGGCACGCTGTGCGCTCGCGCTGATTGCGTGGCAGCGCCCCAACCTGCTCGTGCTCGACGAGCCGACCAACCACCTCGACATGGAAACGCGCGAGGCGTTGACGATCGCGCTGTCGACATTCGACGGCGCGCTGCTGCTCGTGTCGCACGACCGCCATCTGCTGCGCGCGGCGACCGATCAGCTGTGGCTGGTCCACGACGGGCGCCTGGCCGCGTTCGAAGGCGATCTGGACGACTACACGGCGCTCGCTTTCGCGAGCCGGCGCCCTGCGACCGAGGCACGCGGAGAAGAGGAAGGGCCGACGCGCCGTGAGATGCGCCGGGCCGAAGCGCAGGAGCGGCAGCGTCTCGCCAGCGCGCGCAAGCCGATCCAGGACCGCCTGCAGAAGGTCGAAACCGAACTGTCCAAGGTGACCGACCAGCTGCGCGAACTGGATGCGCAGCTCGCGCAGCCCGACTTCTATCATGGCGGCGACGCGTCCGAAGTCGCAGGTGTGCTGAAACAGCGCGGCGACCTTGCACGGCGCGTCGAGGCGCTCGAGTCGCGCTGGCTCGAGCTGCAGGCGGAACTGGAGGCGATTGCATGACTGCTCCGACGCAGCGCACGACGGCCCCGCTCGGCGGATTGCGCATCCTCGACCTGACGCGGCTGCTGCCCGGGCCGGCGGCGACGATGCACCTCGCGGACTTCGGCGCCGATGTGATCAAGGTCGAGGACACCGGCGAAGGCGACTACATGCGGTCGATTCCGCCAATCGCGCGCAGCGCCGAAGGCCGCGAAGTCAACGCGGCTTACGAGGCGATCAACCGCGGCAAGCGTTCGATCCGCGTCGACCTGAAGTCGCCGGCCGGGCGCGAAGTGCTGTGGAAGCTGATCGACACGGCGGACGCGCTGATCGAACAGTTTCGTCCCGGCGTGCTCGAGCGGCTCGGGTTCGGTTGGGATGCCGTGCATGCGCGCAACCCGCGACTGGTGCTGTGTTCGCTGTCCGGCTACGGCCAGACCGGTCCCTGGGCGCAGGCGGCCGGACATGACATCAACTACGCAGCACGCACCGGCGTGCTCGACCAGAACCGCGCCGGTGGGCGACCGGCGGTCCCGAACCTGCAGATCGGCGACCTGCTCGGCGGCACGCTGACCGCGCTTTCCGCGCTGCTGATCGCTCTGCTCGCGGCTGGGCGCACCGGGATCGGCACGCGCGTGGACGCGGCGATGACCGACGGACTGCACGTGCACCATCTATTCCCGGTCGCCGATCTCGACGCGGGCAACACGCCGATCGCCGAGCGCACGCTGCTGACCGGCGGCGCCGCCTGCTATGGCGTGTACGAGACCGCCGACGGTCAGCATTTCGCCGTGGGCGCGCTGGAGTTGAAATTCTGGCAGGCGTTCTGCGATGCCGCCGGATTGCCCGAGTTGAAATCCAGGCACTGGTCGCTCGGCGAGGCGCCGGGCGGCGCGGCGGCGCTCGCCACCCGCAAGATTGTGGCCGCGCGCCTGCGGCAGCGCTCGCGTGCGCAATGGGAGGCCGTGTTCGCCAGCGTCGACTGCTGCGTGACGCCGATTCTTTCCCCGGCCGAGGCGCTGGCGCAACCGCATCACCATGCGCGCGGGCTCGTGCACAAGCGCGGCGGTGTCACCGCGATCGGGCCGCTCGCGCAGATTTCCGGACATGCGTTCGAGGTCCGACCGGCGCCGTCCGCAGGCGAGCACACCGCCGCGCTGCTGCGCGAGTTGGGCTACGACGCCGCCGCGATCGAGAACCTGTTGGCGGCGGGCGCGGTCAGGGACCCATGATCGAGCGCCGCCGCCTTTTGCTGATGCGCCATGGCTCGGTCGAATATTTCGACGCCGACGGCCACCCCTACCCGCCCGACGACGTGCCGCTGACCGCACACGGCATCGCGCAGGCGCGCGCGATGGGTGAGGCGCTGGCGGCGAGCGATGCGGCGATCGACCGCGTCGTGACGAGCGGCTTGCGCCGCACCCGAGAGACCGCGCGGCAGGTGCTGGAGGCCGCCCGCCTCGCGCCGCCGGTGGAGCACTGGGATGACTTGCGCGAGATACGCGGCGGTCGCCTGTCGGAGATCCGCGACGACGAGCTGCGCGACGCCTTTCTGTCCGCATTCGAAGGGCCGGTGCCGCGCGATACGAAGTTCCTGGGTGGCGAGACGATCGGGCTCTTGCTCGAGCGCGTGCTGCCGCAGGTGCAACGCCTGCTCGCCGATCCGGACTGGGACACCTCGCTGCTGGTAGCGCACGGCGGCGTCAACCGCGCCGTGCTGTCGTGGTTCCTGACCGGCCAGCACCAGTTTCTCGGCGGGCTGGCGCAGGACGCAGGCTGCCTGAATGTGATCGACGTCGGCCCGACTCCCGCGACCAGCATGGTGCGAGTGGTGAACTTCTGCGCGATCGATACGCTGCGCACCGGCACGCGCCTGTCAACGATGGAAGAGCTGCTGCAGAAATACCTGAAGCTGCGCGCGCGCAGCGGAACGGACCCCCAATGAGCCAGCTGAACGAAGTTACCGAGCGCCATCGCTTCGACATCGAGCGCCTGGCAATCCATCTTGCACAGCACCTGCCCCAGTTCAACGGGCCGCTCTCGGTCAGGCAGTTCCAGGGCGGTCAGTCGAACCCGACCTATCTGCTGACCACGCCCGCCGCGCGCTACGTGATGCGCAGCAAGCCCGGACCGGTTGCGAAGCTGCTGCCGTCGGCGCACGCAATCGAGCGCGAGTTCCGCGTGATGCGGGCGCTGCGCAGCGAAGGGATTCCGGTGCCCGACACGCTGCTGCTGTGCGAGGACGAGTCGGTCATCGGCCGCGCGTTCTACCTGATGCAGCACGTCGAAGGGCGCATCTTCTGGGAGCAATCGCTGCCCGGCGTGCCGAGTGCGGACCGGGCCGCGATCTACGACGAAATGAATCGCGTGCTCGCTGCGCTGCATTCGGTCGACATCGAGCGCGCCGGGCTGGCCGACTTCGGCCGCGCCGGCAACTACTTCGCGCGCCAGATCGGCCGCTGGAGCAAGCAGTACCGCGCCAGCGAGACCGAGACGGTCGGTGCGATGGACCGCCTGATCGAGTGGCTGCCGCAGCACATCCCGCCCGAGGCGGAAGGAGATGCGGAGACGACCGTGGTGCACGGCGACTACCGGATGGACAACCTGATCTTCCATCCGACCGAACCCAGGATCATCGCGATCCTCGACTGGGAACTGTCCACGCTCGGCCATCCGCTGGCCGACTTCAGCTACCACTGCATGAGCTGGCATATCCCGCCCGGGGCGTTTCGCGGCATCGCGGGGCTCGATCACAAGGCGCTCGGCATCCCCACCGAGGCGGAATACATCGCGCGCTACTGCGAGCGCACCCGGCGCAAGTCGATCGAGCACTGGAACTTCTACCTCGCCTACAACCTGTTCCGTATCGCCGCGATCCTGCAGGGCGTCTACAAGCGCGCGACCGAGGGCATCGCATCATCGGACAACGCGATCAAGGCCGGCGCCAACGCGAAGGCACTCGCGGCGCTGGGCTGGGAAGTCGCGCAGCGCAACTGATGCGGTCCGCCTGCCGAGCCCTCGCATGGCGCGACCGCGCGCTCGCCTTCTGCGTCGTCGCGTCGAGCCTCTGCGCGCTTCAGT
>JBAIYN010000419.1:0-4586 GCA_037915775.1 Burkholderiales bacterium
GTCCCGGGCGCAGGACTGGGCCCGGTGCGACGCGTGTTGCGCGCGGTGTTGCTGCGCGCGGCCGAGCGCGCAGCGCAACTCGCCGCGCGGCTCGAGGCGGCCGAAGTCCGGGCGCGCGCGCCAGCTCAGACCGCCGCTGTGCAGCCGTACGCGCCCCTTGGCGCGCTCGGCGTAAGGCTGGCCGAAGCCGTCGTGCTGCTCGCGGTGGCGGGCTATTTCGTCGCCGGCCTGGTCGGCGTCATCGTCGTGTAGAGCGGCGGCGATGCTGATCTTGAAGGTAAGCACGCCACAACGGCCGCAGTGGGCGGGGTGTGTCGCGTCGATCGCGACACACCCTTCCTTTTCGTCAATGTTTCCGCCTCGGCAAGCCCGAGTCTTGGCAACTAACGCGGCGCCTGGCCGTGGAGCTTCTGCAGCGCCTCGCGGTCGCTCATGCGCGGGCCGTTCGGCAACGTCGGCGCGTCGGGCGGCGGCTTGTAGTCGATGCCGAATTGCCGCTTCATCGAGAGATTGCAGGCAAGGAAATCCGCCGGCGAAGGCTGCGGGTTGCGCTGCGCGCCTTCGTCGCGCAGGTAGCTCATGACCGACTGCGGGTCGTCGTGGTTGTGCGCCAACCCCAGCACGTGACCCATCTCGTGAATCAGGACCGACCGCATGTGCGCCTCGTGAAAGCGCGGCTTCAGTGCAATGCCGCCTGCGAGGCTGCCGGTGCCCGCAATCCCGCTGCGGCCGTCCGCGGGGTGCGCCATGCGCATGTACTCGGGCGCCCAGCGGATCGGCACGTTGTCCGGCGTGCCGGGCAGGCGCGCCGGGCGGCGTCCGCCGTAGTAGAGCTGCACTTCGCAACCGCTCATCCAGGCCGCGATCGCAGCGTGAATGTCGGCCTCCATCTGCGCGGTGGAAAAACCGACCGGCTCCTCGGCCGGGTCGTAGTAGAAGGTCAGCGCGGCGACCTTGGGTGGTTTGTAGCCCTCCCAGCGATACTTCTTCGGCGCGGCAGCGGGGTCGGGCGCGTCGACGCGAATGCGAACTTCGCTTTGCCTTGAAGCCCGGTCGCAGGGCGCTTCCTGATAGGCGACCTTGCCGTTCCCACTCACGCAACGGAAGACGGTCTGAGCCGCTGCCGGCGACGACGCCGCCAGTGCGAGAACAAAAAGCAACGGCGAAACGAGCAGCACGGCGCGACATTTGCGCCTCAAGACATTGCGGTCGTCCCAACGTCTTCGAACGAAGGCGAAGGCGCTCATGCAGCCGGAGCGAGCAAGTCCGGGCGCTGCGAATCGCCGGAGAGTTGAGAAAGCCCTTCGATCGTCGACAGCTTGTCGTCGAAGTCAACGAGAATGTGCGTCAGTGACATCGTTTGTCGCCAGCACCAACTTAATCCATCGCTGTCTGCAATCCACGCCAGCAGCGCTCCCCGACCCGCCTCCCGATCAGAGCATCGAATCCGTTGCTCCCAGCTACTCCTACAGCACCTGATAGCTAGCGTGCTCGCCGTGCCGGCGAACTGGCGACGCTCCGTAGGAGCCACCGGCCGTTGCAGTAGTTCCAGAGCATTTGGACGATTGTTGCCGAATTCATTTTCGCCAGCTCTCCAGCAAGCCGCCGAGCATGGCATCCAGCAGGGCGCGGGCGCGCTCGGGCTCGGCAGCGTTCATCTCGGCTGGAAGACGAGCTGGCGTAATGGAGCTTGCCTGTTCGGAAAGCAGTCCGCCGACGCGTTCAATGCCCCCGTCGTCGAGCAGTGCCCGAACGTCATGACCGAGCATTCGCGCTCCCGCGCGCTCGTAATCAAAGTCGTCGTCTTGAGTCCAGTCGGAGAACTCGCCCCAAAGCCGCGTCTCGTTGCCGGCAATCAAGTAACTTTTCAGAATCAATTGCAGGTCATGCGCATCCCTGCGCGGGGATCGGTAATGGCGATCTCGCCAGCAGACGATCTTCAACAGGGCCAGCGCAGCCAACGAAACGACGCGCGTCCGAACACCGCCGGGAAGTACCACATCGCGCGCGGTGGTGACTGCCTCCCGAAATCCGAATACATCCATGATCTCGTCGCCGCGTGGCGGCCAGGCAATCGTTCTTTCTTGTGTCTCCACACTGCCGAACGGCACCAGATCGATGGGCAAGTCGTTTCGATGCCGCAACCGGTGCGCAGCCGTTGCAGAAACAGAGAACGCGCCGGACGCGATCAGCCGCTTCTGGAGTGCATTGAAGGCGGCCCAGTTTGGTACCGCTAATGCGAAGTCAAGGTCTTCAGTCTCGCGCTGAGTCTCGATGCCATGCCCATAGTGCAGGTGCAGGTCGCGTGCGAACGCACCCACGATCAGTGGCCTGATCCCAAGCGTTGTTGCAGCGGCTTCCACGTCCGCCACGACCGCCGCATGCAGAGCAAGCTCACGCCGCTGGGAGAAGTCGAGCGAGGTATCTCTCATAGACCATCTGCGCGGTTTCGATGCAGCGACCTTCACCGGTCGCCAGCAGATCGGCATACACGAGCGCCGGAGGTACCGCTTCGGGCAGCGTCTCCCCGTGCAATGTGTGACCCCAGAACGGTTCTCGCACCTCAACGAAGTTGGGCGGGAGCAACGGTCCGACCCGCGTGAGTTTCTGTTCCGCAATCAGCTTTGGTGGCAACTTCTTCGCATAGAGGGTCAGCACGCCGGGCTTCAGGTGTCGCACCAGCAGGTGTGCGGCGGGCTCGCCGCCCCACCGGACGTGATCGACATCGAACTCCCAGTCCTTCCACGTGTGAAAGTTCGGCGTGTGGTAGGTAGCGAGCAGTGTCCGCGGCCGCAGCCTGCGCGCATAGGCGAGCGCCCATTCGTCGAGCAGGCGCCTGGTTGCATTCAGCTTGCGGTTTCTGCCGGCGACGAGCAAATGCCCCGCCGCCTGCAGATCTGCCAGCACACCCGGGACCGCACCCAGCGCCACGCCGGCAGCCATCGCAATGGCGCGCTGCGGCGCCCCCGCAAGCTCGGGGTCGCAGATCAACACGAAGAGGATCTTCAGGCCATTGATGGTGAACGTCTGACCGGCTTTGCGTGCAACCCGTTCTTGCGGCTTGCGTCCGGTCACATAGACCAGCAGACCGGGCGCCTCCAGGTAAGCATTGCCCGCAGCGTCGGCAAACTGCTGTCCTTGAGCGCGCAGCTTTTCCGCAACCGGCGGCGTCAGATAGTCGGTAATGAGCAGCGTGGGCCGGTCGCCGCTTGTCGCAAGGTATCGCAATTGCGCGACGATTGCGCCAAGCGTCCCCGGCGTGACGGCGCGCTTGGCTTCTGCGATGTAGTCGGTTCGTTCACCGTCTTTCCCAATGCGCAGCCATGCATCGGCACGGTGCTTGCCAGCCCCGCCGGGCTCCTTGCGCGCGAGCACCGTGAGGCCCAGGTTCTGCAGGGCCGCGGTTACACGATCGACCAGGCCGGCTTCGTTCATTTTGTTCAGATCTTCATCGCGTTCACGCAATGTGAACATAATCGAATTCTGAACTAAATTGTCAGAGTGTTCAAGTTCTAACTTTGTTCACATCAAGTGAACAAGCCAAGAACGTGAACGATCTGCTCGGTCGATACCCAGATCTCACGTCGAATCGGTGTCCGATTTGCTGTTCGCCCTTTGCGGGACCTGCATACTGGCTTTCAAGCGATGTCCCTCTCCGCATCCAAGTAGAAGAACTTCAGTCGGCAGCGCGGATAGTTGGGACAGCCCCAGAATGACTTGTGGTTTCCCTCGCGCAAGACCATCTTCACACCGCACGAAGGACAGGAGGGGGTCGTCCAATCGCCTTCGGTCGCGATGCGCAAGAGTTCAGCCGACGTTGTATCCGGCAACGCCTTGAGCTTCCCGAGAAACTGCTCGCCGTTGATCAATGCCAGCTTGTTGCCCTCCGCGAATCGCACGGCTTCCTGCGTGTAGGTGCTGGTGGTCAGAAAGACGCCGGTCTTCACCTTTTCATTCGTCATCACGCCCAATAGCTCGCGCACCGGCTTGACGCCGACCGGCCGCGCGGTCCACGCCTTGCATTGGACGAGCGAGACCGCCTCCGGCAGGTCACCGCGAAAGAGCTTGATGTCGATTCCGCCGTCGGCGCCGCAGCGAATCGTCTCCGGGCGAAAACCAAGCGCGCGGTAGTAGGCCGCGGCGGCGATCTCGAAGCGTTTCCACTCCATGCGGCGCAAGACGTCCGTGGACCACGCATCGACAGGCCGAGCTGCGGCGAAGCCGGCGTTCCTGGTCAGCGCCACAGCTCTGAGCTGCTCATCCCAGGCATCATCGAGCCTGCTTCGCAATGGCGCGGGCTCTTGCGCCGGCGTCTCTCGCATGGTCGGTTCACGCCGTTCTGCTCTCAACGGCGTAGCCATTCGCTCCGCACTTCTGGTGCGCAGGAACGCGACGAGCGAAGTCAGGCCAAACACGAGAAGGATGAACCAGCCAAGGACGCGGAAGATCGGGGTGAATGCCGTCGCGATCGGCCCCTTGAGCATCAACGGGGGGACCCAACGAAATAGGGCAAAGCCGACGACGGCCACTACTGCCGTGAGCTGCCACGGCCACTGCAGCGCGGCAGGTTCCGTGGCTCTTCTACG
>JBAIYN010000404.1:0-1780 GCA_037915775.1 Burkholderiales bacterium
CTGCGGTGGTGCCGTACCTCGCGTACGCGCGCAAGGACCGCGTGACCAAGCCGCGCGATCCGGTGACGACGCGCTATGTCGCACAACTCGTCGAGGCAGTCGGCATCGACGCGCTGGTCGCGCTGGACGTGCACAACGTGGTCGCCTTCCAGAATGCGTTCCGGATTCCGACGCTGCATCTGGATGCGGCGACGCTGTTCATCGAACGTGCCGCCGCGCTCGCAGCGGAGGGTGCGCTGGCGGTCGTGTCGCCCGACCCGGGCGGTGTGAAGCGCGCGCAGCTTTTCCGCGAGGCGCTCGAGGAGCGCCTCGGGCAGCCGGTCGGTTCCGCGTATCTGGAGAAGCGTCGCAGCGCGGGCGTCGTGTCGGGCTCGCTGCTGGCCGGCGACGTGGCAGGCGCGACGGTGCTGCTGTTCGATGACCTGATCAGCACCGGCGGCACGATGGTCCGCGCGGCCGAAACCTGCCTCGCGCAGGGCGCGCGACGCGTGTTCGCGCTCGCCGCGCACGGCCTGTTCAACGCGGGCGCCGATGCCGCGATCGCGCATCCGGCGCTTGCGGGCACTTTGGTCAGCGACAGCGTGCCGCCGTTCCGCCTCGCTGCGGGGGCGCGCGCGCGCGTCGAGATCGTCAGCTGCGCGCCGCTGCTGGCGCAGGCGATCGAGTCACTTCACCTCGGCTTCGCTGGGCGCAGATAGCCGAACGCAGGCTTCGCTCGCCAGCCGCAGATACGCCCGTGCACGCGGCAGCCAGCGCGCGCCGTCGCGTGGATCGGGTTCGAGCAGATGCGCGACCGCCAGCCGCGCGCGCAGGCAGGCGCGCAGCGCGGTGTAGAAGTCGGTCAACGAGGGCGGAACGCGATCCTTCAGCCGCGCGGCGATCGGTTCGCTCAGCGCGGCGCCGACCCAGGGCGCGCCGAGCAGCGTGCATTCGAGACCGAGAAACGCGATCTCGTCGGCCCAGTCGACCAGGCGCAGGTCGCGGTTGAATTCCAGGCAGTCGATCACGCGCGGCGGATCGGTCAGGCACACGTGCTCCGGCCGCAGGTCGCCGTGAGCGTCGATCACGCGGCCGGCGGCGACGCGCGCATCCAGGCATGCGCGCTTTTCGGCGATGAAGCTGCGCAGCGATGCGTCGACCGACGCCAGCGTGCTGCGATCCAGGTCGAAGCGCGGCAGTCCGAGCAGGTCCATGTTCAGCCGGTGTTCGAGTGACAGGCTGTCGATGTATTTCTGCGGCGCGATGTCGGCCGGCGGCGCGCTCGCGTAGAAGTCGGCCAGCCGGGCAGCCAGCGGTGCGAGATCCGCCGCTTGCAGGCGCCGCTCGTCAATCAGCCGGTCGAGCATTCGCTCCGCGGGCAGGCGGCGCATGCGAACCAGCCAGTCGATGATCGTTCCCGAGCCGCCGACACGCAGATGACCGTCGCGCTCCAGCGTGAGCGCGACCACGCCGAGATAGACATCGGGCGCGAGGCGCCGGTTCAGCGCGACTTCGGCCTCGCAGCTCGATCTGCGCGCCGCCAGCGTGCTGAAGTCGAGAAACGGATAGCGGACCGGCTTCTTCAGCTTGTACGCCTCGGTGTCGGTCAGGAACACGTACGACATGTGTGTTTCGCACACGTCGACACGTGCGGTCCGCGGTGCGTAACTGGCCGGCGCGCGCAGGAACGCGACCTTGTCCTGCAGGTCGGGTTCGGTCCGCAACGACGGCCGCGCGCTCATGGTCGATCTCCGCTACGGCGAACCCGGATCCGGCCGGCGCGTGAACAGCGTGTCCAGCA
>JBAIYN010000483.1:0-1561 GCA_037915775.1 Burkholderiales bacterium
TTCAACAGCGATTGCTGAGCCTTCAGCACGTCGGGCGAGGCGGGCAGCTTGGTCAGCACGGTGGCTTGCTGGTGCAGTTGGTTGCCCAACTCGGTCAGCAAGGCCGTCAAATCGCCCTGCGCGATGGCCGTGCGCAGAAGCAACGTCGAGTCAGACAGCGTCGTCAGAGACGGGCTGGAAGTTGAGGTAGCGGTCACGGCTAGCTCTCCCGCGAACGTAGCGTCATGAATTTCCGCAAAGATGTGCTTCGTCAGGGATTATACATCACCTAATAGACAAAAGAAACCGGGCTCGCTCAAGCGCGAACCCGGTCACTATTCACATCGGCATTAGCGTCTAAAATGACTGAGCCACGTCCACGGCGCGGACCACCGGCGCGGCAAACGCCGTTTCACGCCTGCCCGCCAAAATGACCAGTGAATGCGCTGCCAGATCGATCGGGTTTGCTTGAGATCGACTTCGGTTCGGCCGTAGCGCTCGCGGACGTACAGATCGGCCAGCTGATCGATCTCATCCTGGCGTCTGGGTACCGCCGACCCGATCGTTTTGGCTTGCTCATAGGGCGTATCAGCTGCCGAGAGCTGCAGGCGCAACCAGCGCGTCATACGCGCCAGCCGCGCGAAGGCCCACGCGCCACCTGTGGAAACGTGACGTGCCGTCCCGCCGCCTTCATACGCTCGCACGCTCAACCACACGACGCCCGATGCGACGGCCACGACACTTGCCGCCGCCAGGATGATCGCTGCAATCAAGATGAAGCGCGACGATGACGCCTGTTGAGAAAGATCACCGCTCGGAAGCGGACCGACGTCTTCCTTCAATTTTTCACGATCACGCGCATCGGTCGCTTGTGCATCTGTATTTTTCTGTCCATTCGCGGGGTCGGGAGCGGTATTATCGGCGGTCGGGCGCACGATCTCGGGTTGGCTGGCCGTCGGCTCAAATTGAATCCAGCCATATTTCGGGAAGTAGATCTCCGGCCAGGTATGGGCATTGTATTGATAGACTTCGAAGGCATAGAGCTTGGGATCATATTGACCCTGAGCATAACCGCTGCCAATGCGCGACGGAATGCCCAGGGAGCGCGCCATCACGGCCATGGCGGAGGCATAGTAATCGCAGAACCCTTGCTGGGTCACGAACAGGACGTAGTCGACTCCGTCCTGTCCCTGCGCCGGGGCAGGAATCTGATCGTTGTATTTGATGTTCGTGCGCAGCCAGGCCTCCAACGCCGCCGCCTGATCGTACGGATTGGTCGCGTGGGCATCGGTCACGATTTTCCGCGCCAGGTCTCGCACGCGCTGCGGCAACGTATTCGGCAACTGCAAATAGCGCGGGATAATCGTGGCGGGATAGTTGCTGCCGGCGGACCGCAACTGCTCGACCGTGGCGCGACTGACCGAGGAGACAACGCGATACGTATCGCCTGCGTTGAACGGGGTCAGCGTCGTCCACATGTTGAGATTGTTGCCTGGCAGGGCATCAACCCCCCCGGTCTGATTCACCGTCACGGGCTGCGGCGCCGCACAGATCAGCGTGTCGTGTGGCAAGTGGCCCACCA
>JBAIYN010000506.1:0-1873 GCA_037915775.1 Burkholderiales bacterium
GACTCGTCGGTGTTCATCGATCGCTCGATCAGCTCGGTGTTCCGCACCATCGCCGAGGCCGTGGTGCTGGTGGTGCTGGTGATCTTCTTCTTCCTGCGCAACCTGCGCGCCACGCTGATCCCGCTGGTGACGATCCCGGTGTCGCTGGTGGGCGCGTTCGCGCTGATGTACCTGTTCGGCTTCACGATCAACACGCTGACGCTGCTGGCGATGGTGCTGGCGATCGGGCTGGTCGTCGACGACGCGATCGTCGTGCTGGAGAACATCTTCCGCAACATCGAAAGCGGCATGGGACGGGTCGAGGCGGCGATCAAGGGCATCAAGGAGATCGGCTTCGCGGTGGTCGCAATGACGCTGACGCTGACCGCCGTGTTCGCGCCGCTCGCGTTCGCCACCGGGCGCACCGGCCGCCTGTTCATCGAATTCGCGCTTGCGCTGGCGGGCGCGGTGCTGGTCTCGGGCGGCGTGGCGCTGACGCTGTCGCCGATGATGTGCAGCAAGCTGCTCAAGCACGAGGAGAAGCACGGCCGCGCGTTCCGCCTGATCGAGGGCTGGATCGAGGGTCTCACGCACGGCTATGCGCGCTCGCTCGCTTGGGTGCTGTCGCGGCGCTGGCTGATCGTCGTGCTGTGGTTTGCGGTCGCCGGCCTCGGCGCGCTGTTCTTCTCGCTGCTGCGCTCGGAACTGGCGCCGATCGAGGACCGCGCGGTGGTCTTCGGCCGGCTGCAGGCGCCGCCGGGCTCGACCGTCGACTACACGTCCGAGCAACTCCGCACCGTCGAGCGGTATTACGACACGATCCCGGAAACAGCCGCCTACAACGCGGTCGCCGGTTTTCCGACGGTGGACTTCGGCAATGCGATCCTGCGGCTTAAGCCGTGGGAGGAGCGCACGCGCAAGCAGCAGGACATCGCGCGCGAGCTGAACGCGAAATTCCAGCAGCTGCCGGGGGTGATCGGCTTCGCAGTCAATCCTCCTTCACTCGGCCAGTCGCCGCGCACGCTGCCGGTCGAGTACGTGATCATGTCGCAGGTGCCGTATGCGGAGCTCGACCGCATCGTCACCCATTTCATCGCCGAGATCTCGAAGACCGGCATCGTGCAGAGCCCGCAGTCGGATCTGCGCCTGAACACGCCCGAGCTGCGCGTCGAGGTCAACCGCGACAAGCTGGCCGACCTCGGCATTCCGGTCGAGAACGTGGGCCGCACGCTGCAGACGATGCTCGGCGGCCGCCAGGTCACGCGCTTCAAGCAGGACGGCGAGCAGTACGACGTGATCGTGCAGGTCGCGCCGCGCGACCGCAGCCGCCCGAACGACATCAGCGACATCTACGTGCGCGCGCGCGACGGGTCGATGGTGCAGCTGGCCAACGTGGTGCGCGTGCAGGAAGGCGTGTCGCCGCAGTCGCTCAACCACTTCCAGCGCCTGCGCGCGGTGACGGTCTCGGCCACGCTGGCCCCCGGCTATGCGCTGTCGGATGCGCTGAAGATGATGGACGAAACCGCCAAGCGCGTGCTGCCGCACACGGCGCTGACCGACCTGAACGGCGTGTCGCGCGAGTTCCGCGACGCGCGCGGCAGCATCTATCTGACGTTCGTGCTGGCGCTGATCTTCATCTATCTCGTTCTGTCGGCGCAGTTCGAGAGCTTTGCCGATCCGTTCGTGATCATGCTGTCGGTGCCGCTTTCGCTGACCGGCGCGCTGCTTGCGCTGTGGGCGACCGGCGGCACGCTGAACATCTACAGTCAGATCGGGCTGATCACGCTGGTGGGGCTGATCACCAAGCACGGCATCCTGATCGTCGAGTTCGCCAACCAGCTGCAGGAGCGCGGCGAGGCGCTGTTCGACGCGGTGCGCCACGCGGCCGTGCTGC
>JBAIYN010000358.1:0-2749 GCA_037915775.1 Burkholderiales bacterium
CGGCGAGGCGGTGCGCGCGCCGGCGCTGGGCCCGATCGGCTGCTGGGCGACCGAGGTACGGGACGACAAGGTCTTCGTACGCGCAGCTGCGGCGACCAAACCGGTGAGACGCTCGGCGCCGCGCACCGATGTGCCGCGCAGGATCGTGATCGTCGGTGGCGGCGCGGCCGGAATCGCCGCCGCCGAGATGCTGCGGCGTCAAGGCTACGACGGCAGCCTCGTGATGCTGAGCGACGACGACTCGCCGCCGGTCGACCGGCCCAATCTGTCGAAGGACTATCTGGCGGGAAGCGCGCCCGAGGAATGGATTCCGCTGCGGGAAGACGGCTTCTACGCCGAGCAACGGATCGACCTGCGCCTGAAGACGACCGCGGCCCGCATCGATGCGCGGGCGCGCGAAGTCACGCTCGGCGACGGCAGCAGGCTCGCCTATGACCGGCTGCTACTCGCAACGGGCGCCGAGCCGGTGCGCCTGCCGCTGCCGGGCATGGAGCTACCCCATGTGCATACGCTGCGCACGCTCGCCGATTGCCGCAGGATCATCGCGGGCGCGACCGCGGCACGGCGCGTCATGGTTCTCGGCGCCAGTTTCATCGGTCTCGAGGTTGCAGCGTCGCTGCGAGCGCGCGGGCTCGAGGTGCACGTGGTGGCGCCGGATGAGCGGCCGATGCAACGCGTGCTCGGTCCGCAACTCGGTGACTTCGTGCGCCGCTTGCACGAGGAGCACGGCGTGATCTTCCATCTGCGCGACACCGCGGTCGCGATCGATGCGCAGCGCGTGCAGCTCGCGAGCGGCACGACGATCGAAGCCGGCATGGTGGTCGCCGGGGTGGGCGTGCGGCCGCGGCTTGCGCTCGCCGAGCAGTCCGGCCTCGCGATCGATCGCGGCGTGACCGTCGACGCGTTCCTGCAGACCAGTGCGCCGGGGATCTTTGCGGCGGGCGATATCGCGCGCTGGCCGGATGTCCACAGCGGCGAGGCGATCCGCGTCGAGCATTGGGTGGTGGCGCAGCGGCAAGGCCAGGTTGCCGCGCGCAACATGCTCGGTGCGCGCGAGAGATTCGACGCGGTCCCGTTCTTCTGGAGCCAGCATTACGACGTGCCGATCAATTACGTCGGTCACGCCGAGAGCTGGGACCAGATCGAGATCGAAGGCGACGTCGCGGCACGCGACTGCGTGCTGCGCTACCGCCGCAATGGCCGCGTGCTGGCCGTTGCATCGATCTATCGCGATCGCGACAGCCTGCTCGCCGAAGCGGACATGGAGCGCGCGACGGCGTAGACACCGGCACGCGCTTCCTATAATCGGCGCGTGTCTTTGCAGCTCGTCGAAAACGCGTCGTTGAAACCGTACAACACGTTCGGGGTCGATGCGCGCGCGGCGTTTCTTGCGCGCATCACGAAGGGCGAGCAGTTGGCGGAGCTGGAATCGCTGCCTGCGTTGAACGGTCTGCCCCGCCTGGTCCTCGGCGGCGGCAGCAACCTCCTGTTCACCGACGATTTCGACGGCGTGGTGCTGAAGATCGACGTGCCGGGCCTGGTCGAGACCGAACCGAGCGGGGACTGCTGGCGCGTCGAGGTCGGTGCCGGCGAGAACTGGCACGTCACGGTGGAGCGGCTGCTGGCAATGGGTCGCCCGGGTCTCGAGAATCTCGCGCTGATCCCGGGGCTGGTCGGCGCGGCGCCGATCCAGAACATCGGGGCCTACGGACTCGAGCTTGCCGAACGCTTCGATTCGCTGTGCGCCTGGGACTTCGAGCAGCGCAAGCTGACCGCGCTGTCGCTCGCCGACTGCAATTTCGGCTATCGCGACAGCGTATTCAAGCGCGAGCTGACGGGTCGATGCGTGATCCTGAGCGTGACGCTCGCATTGCCGAAACGATGGCAGCCGGTGACGAGTTACGCGGATGTCGCGCACGAGCTGAAGGCGCGCGGGGTGGCGCAGCCCAGCGCGCGCGACATCTTCGATGCGGTGGTTGCGATCCGGCGCCGCAAGCTGCCCGACCCCGCACGGATCGGCAACGCGGGCAGTTTCTTCAAAAACCCGATCGTCGTGCGCGAGAAGCTGCAGGAACTGCTGCAGCACTTTCCGTCGCTCGTCAGCTATCCGATGCCCGGGGGCCGCTTCAAGCTCGCGGCCGGCTGGCTGATCGATGCGGCCGGGCTGAAAGGCGTCACGCGCGGCCGTGCCGGCGTATACGAGAAGCAGGCGTTGGTGCTCGTCAATCGCGGCGGCGCGACCGGCCGCGAGATCCTTGCGCTTGCGCGCGAAGTGCAGGAGAAGGTCGCGGCGAAGTTCGGCGTGCTGCTCGAGCCCGAGCCGGTGATCGTCTAGGCGCCGGGTTCAGCCGTCCTTCTTTCCGGTGCCGAGCCGCGGCAAATCCGCGCCGGCGCCGGTCGACAGCAGTCCCGCCTTCGTATAGACGATCAGCTTGTCGCGCGTGTCGGCGATGTCGAGGTTGCGCATCGTGAGCTGCCCTATGCGGTCCTGCGGCGAGAAGAATTTCTCGCCTTTCTCCATCGTCAGCCGCTCCGGCTTGTAGGTGAGATTCGGCGAAGTGGTGTTCAGGATCGAGTAATCGTTGCCGCGCCTCAGTTCGAGCGTCACTTCGCCGGTGATCGCGCGCGCCACCCAGCGCTGCGCGGACTCGCGCAGCATCACCGCCTGCGGGTCGAACCAGCGGCCCTGGTACAGCAGCCGGCCGAGCTTGCGGCCGTTGTCGCGGTATTGCTCGATCGTGTCCTCGTT
>JBAIYN010000658.1:0-7520 GCA_037915775.1 Burkholderiales bacterium
ACGGCGAAAGCGCCGCGCACGTTGCGCCGGCGTTCGTCGACCGGCAGCACATGCTGGGGTGCCGCATGACGGACGCGCAGCAGCGCGGCGGATTCGAGCCCGACGTCGAGCTCGCGCGCGGCGCAGCGCGCGATTTCGAGCGCCTGGTTGAAGCCCCGCTCGGCGTGGCGCTCGAACGCAAGCGGCACCGGTGCGACCAGAGCGCCGGCCAGGTTGATTGCCCGTGCACGGCGCGCCAGCAGCGTCCCGAACAATCTGGACAGCGCGAACCGGCCGCCCGACTTCAGCGCGATCACCATGCCGTCCACCGGCGGCGCGTAATCGGCGAGCGCGATCGTCGCGTCGAAATGCGGTGGGTGTCGCAGACAGCTGCCACAGACGGTCGCCGCAGTCGAAGCGGGCAGCCGAATCGCGCACACCCGGCAGCGCGGCACCTCCGCGGGAAAGAAATCGCGCTCGCATTCGACGCACACCAGACTTCCGGCCGTCGCGCGGTTCAGCTCGCACACCGCGCAGGGGGCGGGCAGCCGCAAGCCGGCGGCGAGGCGGCGCGGCAATCGGCTAAGCGCGGCGGCGATCATGCACGTCGAGCATATACTGCCGCCGCGCGCCAGCGCCGCCCCATGGCTCTCGGTCCAGGTACCTCCGAACTCACGCCCACGATCGTCACCCCGCCGCGCCTGCCGGCGCGATCCGCGACCGTGCGCAAGCAGTTCGACCGACGCGCGGCTGCATTCGCGCTGCACGATTTCCTGGTGCGCGAGATCGGTCGGCGCATGCAGGAAAGGCTCGAGGTCATCCGGCTTGCGCCGCGGCGCATTCTCGACATCGGCTGCGGCGTCGGCGGCGAGAGGACCGCGCTGCTGCAGCGCTATGCCGGTGCCGAATGGATCGGCATCGATCATTCGCTCGCAATGTTGCGGCAGGGTGCACTTGACGATCGGAGCGCGCTGACTCGCCTGACCGGGCTATGGCGCCGGCCGCGTGCCCATTGGATCGCCGCCGACGCGGGCGCGCTCCCGGTTGCGGACGGATGCATCGATCTGGCGTTCTCCAATCTGATGCTGCACTGGCATCCGGCACCGCACACGCTGTTTCCGGAATGGAAGCGGGTGCTGTCGACCAACGGCCTGCTGATGTTCAGCTGCTTCGGTCCGGACACGATCAAGGAGCTGCGCGAGGTCTTCACCCGCGCCGTGCCGCACGCGACGCCGATGCCGTACATCGACATGCACGACTTCGGCGACATGCTGGTCGCGGCCGGATTCGCCACCCCGGTGATGGACGCCGAGCGGATTCGGCTGACCTATGCGTCGCCGCGGCAACTGCTGCGCGAAGTGGCCGCGCTTGGCGGCAATCCGCGCGCGGATCGCGCGACTGCGCTCGTCTCCACTCGGCAGGCGCGCGAACTGCTCGCTGGGCTGGCCGCGCGCCGCGGCGATGACGGACGCATCGAGCTGACCTTCGAGATCGCATACGGCCATGCGTGGAAGCCCACCGCGACGGAACGGGGATTGACCCGCATCCCGGTCGACACGCTGCGCGCGCGATTGCGGTCTCGCTGACGCCGGGCGTATCGGCGGTTGGCCCTGCGTTCATGCTGTGCCTATAATCCGCCCGCTTTGTATTTGCCCAAGGTCAAGAATCCGTAAGGACTCTTGCGGATGGTGCGGTCAGGTCGCATTCGGCGGCGCGCCGCCGGCGACCGCGCATGCATGTGGTAGATCCCGAATCAACAATGCCCGAACCAGTGAACCGCTGGATCAACAAGCGCAATTGTTCCGCGTCACCGCGGCAATTGGCGGCGGTCTTCGTGTCGATCGTCGCGCTGTCGTTCGTGTTCGGCGCTGCCTTCGCGGCGCACGGGCTCTGGATGGTGCTGCCGTTCGTGGGCGTCGAGTTGATTGCGCTCGCGGTCGCTTTCATCTGCTACGGAATGCGGGCGGCGGATTCCGAAGTGATCGAAATCGATGCGGGAAGACTGCGCATCGAGCAGTTTCATGGAACCAAACACTCGACCTGGCAGCTCGCGGCGCCGTGGGCCCGGATCGAAACCGAAGCCGATGCAGGGGTGCCGGACCGCGCGCGTTTGTTCGTGGTGGCGGCCGGCAAGCGGATCGAGATCGGGGCCGATCTGCTGGATGAACGCCGGCGGCGGCTTGGGCTCGAACTGAAGCACGCGCTGCGGACCGCTGCAGCGACAGCGGCATAACGGAGACGCAATCGAACAAAGGGGCGGCGCAGTCCGCGATGGATGACGTGATGGATTCGACCAGAATGACGACAACAATCAGGGCGGGGCTGGCGACTTTTCTTCTCGCGGCGACCGGTGCGGCGAGCGCCGTCCAGAGCAGGTACAACCTGGCGCCGCCGGTGACGCCGATTGCGCGCGACATCAACTGGCTGCACTGGATGATGCTGGGCATCTGCGGCGTGATCTTCGTCATCGTTTTCGGCGTGATGTTCTATTCGATCTATGCCCACCGCAAATCGAAGGGACACAAGGCCGAGAATTTCCATGAGAGCACGGCGGTCGAGATCGCCTGGACCGTGGTGCCGTTCATCATCGTGATCGTGATGGGAGCGCTGGCCACCAAGACCGTGGTGGCGATGAAGGACACCACGAATGCCGACATCACGATCAAGGCGACCGGCTCGCAGTGGAAGTGGGGCTATGACTATCTGAAAGGCGAAGGCGAGGGCATTTCCTTCCTGTCGACGCTGGCCACGCCGCGCGACCAGATCGACGGCGGCAACGACGCCGCGCGCAAGGCGAATCCGCTGTACCTGCTCGACGTCGACAACGAGCTTGTGGTGCCGGTCGACAAGAAGATCCGCGTGATCACGACCGCGAACGACGTGATCCACGCGTGGTTCGTGCCCGCGTTCGGGGTCAAGCAGGACGCGATTCCGGGCTTCGTGCGCGACACCTGGTTCCGTGCCGAGAAGACCGGCACCTACTACGGCCAGTGCGCCGAACTGTGCGGCAAGGATCACGCGTTCATGCCGATCAAGGTCCGGGTCGTGACTGCCGAGGAATACACGAAGTGGGTGAAGGACAAGAAGGTGGCGATGGCCGCGCAGGCCGACGATGCGAACAAGACGTGGACCATGGCCGAGCTGATGGAGCGCGGCGCCAAGGTCTATGCGGCCAACTGCCAGGCCTGCCATCAGGCGAACGGGCAGGGCATCAAGGGAACCTTCCCGGCGCTGGACGGGAGCCAGGTGGTCGCAAACAAGGAGCAGCAGATCGCGATCATGCTCAATGGCAAGGGCGTGATGCCGTCCTGGAAGGCGCTCTCGGACGTGGAGCTTGCCGCGGTGGCGACGTACGAGCGGAACAGCTGGGGCAACAAGACCGGCGTGGCGATCCAGCCGAGCGAATTCAAGGCGGCGCGCAAGTAGGGCGCGGTGACGCAGCGAGCGAATACGACAAACTGAATCCGAAGGAGCAAACATGAGCGCAGTCGTCCACGATCACGGTCACGCGCATGACGCCGCCCACGATCACGCGCCGTCCGGCTGGCGGCGCTGGCTGTATGCCACCAACCACAAGGACATCGGCACGATGTACCTGTGGTTCTCGTTCACGATGTTCCTGACCGGCGGCGTGCTGGCGCTCGGGATCCGGTCCGAGCTGTTCCAGCCCGGCCTGCAGATCTTCGAGCCGCAGTTCTTCAACCAGCTCACCACCATGCACGGGCTGATCATGGTGTTCGGCGCGATCATGCCGGGATTCGTGGGCTTCGCGAACTGGATGATCCCGCTGCAGATCGGTGCGCCGGACATGGCGTTCGCGCGCATGAACAACTTCAGCTTCTGGCTGCTGCCGCCGGCCGCACTGCTGCTGGTTTCTTCGTTCTTCGTTCCCGGCGGCGCGCCTGCGGCCGGCTGGACCATCTATGCGCCGCTGACGATCCAGATGGGCATGGGGATGGACATGGCGATCTTCGCGCTGCACATCATGGGCGCCAGCTCGATCATGGGGTCGATCAACATCATCACCACGATCCTGAACATGCGCGCGCCGGGCATGAGCCTGATGAAGATGCCGATGTTCGTGTGGACCTGGCTGATCACCGCCTACCTGCTTATCGCGGTGATGCCGGTGCTCGCCGGCGCGATCACCATGACCCTGACCGACCGTCACTTCGGCACCAGCTTCTTCAACGCGGCAGGCGGTGGCGATCCGGTGATGTTCCAGCACATCTTCTGGTTCTTCGGTCACCCCGAGGTGTACATCATGATCCTGCCGGCGTTCGGCATCATCAGCCAGATCGTGCCGGTCTTCTCGCGCAAGCCCTTGTTCGGCTACGCGTCGATGGTCTACGCCACCGCGTCGATCGCGATCCTGTCGTTCATCGTCTGGGCGCACCACATGTTCACCACCGGGATGCCGGTGACCGGCCAGCTCTTCTTCATGTACGCGACGATGCTGATCGCGGTGCCGACCGGGGTGAAGATCTTCAACTGGCTGGCGACGATGTGGAAGGGAGCCATGACCTTCGAGACGCCGATGCTGTTTGCGATCGGTTTCATCTTCGTGTTCACGATGGGCGGATTCACCGGCCTGATCTGCGCGATGGCGCCGATCGACATCCAGATCCAGGACACCTACTACGTGGTGGCGCACTTCCACTACGTGCTGGTCGCCGGCTCGCTGTTCGCGATGTTCGGCGGCGCCTATTACTGGCTGCCGAAATGGACCGGCCACATGTACGACGAGAAGCTGGGCAAGTGGCACTTCTGGCTGTCGATGATCTTCTTCAACGTGACGTTCTTCCCGATGCACTTTCTCGGGCTGGCGGGCATGCCGCGCCGCTACGCCGACTACCCGATGCAGTTTGCCGACTTCAACATGGTCGCCTCGATCGGGGCGTTCGGCTTCGGCCTGTCGCAACTGCTGTTCCTGTACACGGTCCTGAAGTGCATCAAGGGCGGGCCGAAGGCGAAGGACAACTACTTCGATGCCGAGGACGGAGGCCTGGAATGGACGGTGCCGTCGCCGGCGCCGTTCCATACCTTCGAAACGCCGCCGGTGGTGAAGTAGACGGAGAACGCCGGTCGCGGCGCGACCGGCGACAAGAGCTCATGCGTCAGCAGACTTCGGCGGAACGGCAGTCCAACAACAAGCGCACCGGGCTGGTGCTGCTTTCGATCGTGCTGGTGTTCTTCGTCGGCATCATCGTCAGGCGCTGGCTTTTCGGAGGCTGAGCTGGGGATGACCACCGCGCACATCGACGGCCAGTCCAATCGCGGCACCCTGCGCAAGCTGGTGGTGGTGGCCGTGCTGATGTTCGGCTTCGGCTGGGCGCTGATTCCGCTGTACCGGACGATCTGCGAGATCACCGGGATCAACATCCTGACCGGCAAGGACGAAAAGGCGGAGAAGCGGCTGGCGAACACGCAGGTGGACAAGACGCGCACGGTGGTGATCGAGTTCGACGCAAACCGGCAGGGGCCGTGGCGATTCAAGCCGGAAGTCAATCACCTCGACGTGCACCCGGGCGAACTGATCACGGTCGAATACGACCTCGTCAACCTCGAGGACCGTGCGATGGTCGGCCAGGCGATCCCGAGCTACGCACCGATGCAGGCAGCGCGCTACTTCAACAAGATCGAGTGCTTCTGCTTCAAGCAGCAGACCTTGGCCGCCGGAGAGAGCCGCCGGTTCCCGGTGGTGTTCTTCGTCGATCCCGAGCTGCCGAAGGACATCGGTCAGATCACGCTGTCGTATACGTTTTTCGAGGTGCCGGGCGCGTCGCCCGCGCAGGCGGAGGGAACGCGTGATCGGCGCAGCTGAGATGGACGAGCGCGAATCCCCCGCAATCAGGCGCAAGGCGTCGCTGGCGCAGACCGCGCGCGCGGTGTTCTGGTCGTTCTTCGGCGTGCGCAAGCGTACCCACTACGAGGCCGATGCCGCACACCTTAACCCGATTCACGTGGTGGTGATGGGCGTGATCGGTGCGTTGCTGTTCATCATCATCCTGGTAGCAATCATCAAGTTCGTCGTGCTGCGCTGAGGCAGCAGAGAAAACCGCAACGGGGAAGGAGACGGGTCAGATGGGATCGACGCAGGCGGGAGCCGCATCACACTACTTCGTGCCGGCGCCGGCGCGCTGGCCGATGGTGGGGATGATCGCGATGATCTTCACCACCTTCGGTGCGGCGATGGTGGTCAATCAGGTCGGCGGCGGCGGGTGGGTGCTGCTGGCGGGTTTCGCGGTCCTGATCTACATGATGCGCGGCTGGTTCGCCCAGGTGATCGGCGAGTCGGAGGGCGGCCGCTACAACCGTCAGGTGGACGTCAGTTTCCGCTGGGGGATGAGCTGGTTCATCTTCTCGGAGGTGATGTTCTTCGCATCGTTCTTCGGCGCGCTGTTCTACGCGCGCGTGATCACGCTGCCGTCGCTCGGCGATTTCGACAACCGGCTGCTGTGGCCGGACTTCGTCGCCACCTGGCCCACGCTCGGTCCCGCCGGCATCGTCAGCGAGTTCACGAAGATCCACGCCTGGCCGGTGCCGACGATCAATACGATCCTGCTCGTCACCTCGGGCTTCACGCTCACGGTCGCGCATCACGGCCTGCTTTCCAACCACCGGGGCAAGGCGCTCGGCTGGCTGTTCCTGACGCTGCTGCTGGGCTTCAGCTTCGTCGGCGTGCAGGCGTTCGAATACATTCATGCGTACCATGAACTGAACCTGCGCCTTGACTCGGGCATCTTCGGTTCGACGTTCTTCATGCTGACCGGGTTTCACGGCTTCCACGTGATCGTCGGCGCGATCATGCTGACGGTGATGTTCTTCCGCATCCTGCGCGGCCATTTTCGCCCCGACCACCATTTCGCGTTCGAGGCGGCAGCTTGGTATTGGCACTTCGTCGACGTGGTGTGGATCGGCCTGTACATCGTGGTCTACTGGCTGTAACAAAGCCGGGACCAGAAAATAGAAACGGCGCCGCAGGCGCCGTTTCTCTTTGCTCGGTTCGCTAGGTCCTGTGTATCTTCAGCCGGTTGCCGGCGTCGTCCACCTCCTCCAGCACGACATCGAACTGCCACAGGTCCTTGATGTAGGCGAGGATCTCGGCTGCCCGGTCCGCATCCAGCAGGCGGCCGCGCTCGACGCGATGCTGCAGCAGCAGCGCGCGGTCGCTGTCGGCGGAAAACCGGGTCACGGCGAGCGGCGGCGTGTGCACCTCCGGGCGATACTGCGCCGCCAGTGCCTGACGCACGCGCACGTAGCCCTGCTCGTTATGGATCGCGCGCACCGTGTACTTGCTGCGATCGTTCTCGTCGTCGGCGAGTTGGAACAGGCGCAGGTCGCGCATCACCTTGGGCGACAGGTACTGCTCGATCAGGCTCTCGTCCTTGAAGTTCGCCATCGCGAACTGCACCGCTTCGACCCAGTTGCTGCCGGCCAGGCGCGCGAACCAGTGCCGGTCCTCGTCGGTCGGCTGTTCGCAGATGCGCCGGATGTCGCGGAAGATCGCGAATCCGAGCGCATAGGGGTTGATCCCGTGA
>JBAIYN010000229.1:0-2152 GCA_037915775.1 Burkholderiales bacterium
TGATGCCAGCGCCGGCCGGCGGCGACAGGCATCTTGACCACGAGCATTGAGTTCACCGGTCGGCACGCTCACGGTGCCGGCAGCCGGCCGCGGAATGATGAAACAAATTCGAAGGTCCGCGTGTGGCCGACTCCACGCGCTGCCGCAACGACCTACAGCAGTCAGTTACCTCAAAGCAGCCGTCGCGGACGCGAGCAATCGAGCCCAAGCGGTCGACCAACGTTTGGCGGAGCGGTCGTTCAAATCCGACCGTTCAACACGCACCCAATCCACACACGAATGATGGGCTGCGGGTCCGCCGCTCGCCGAGCAGCTGACGACTCCGCGTTGAATCTGTCGGCTTTCTTTACAGCGCGCCGCTGCTCGACGAACGTGGCTGCGCCAAGGCATTGAATTAATAATCATTCGCATTTTCGGCACGAATCTTGCACCCCTTCGCGCACAGGCGCGGGACACCACAGGGAGGGTCCTATGCGTGCGCTGCTCAGATCGCTGGGGGTACTGGCGCTGTGCGTGACGGCGTGGCTCGGCGTGAGCGCGCCCGCCTCCGCCAGCCTGATGGCCATCGACCTGCAGGTGTCGTTCACTCCCAGTGCATATCCCGTTGACCCCTGTGCCGGCGCGACGGCCTGCACGCTCGGCGGCACGGTGGACTTCGTCTGGAGCGCGACGGGGATCGATCAGACGTTCTCGCTCGGCACGATCCCGTTCGCGAATCTGGCATCGGGCAACACCTTCGGGTCGATCATTACGCCGGTAGATCCCTGCGACGGGTTGAATCTGGACTGCAGCCTCGGGGTGAGTTTCGACGGCACGACGTTCGCGCTGACGGGCTTGCCAACCTTCTTCTTTGCCAGCCTCGGCGATGCGCCAAGCACTGTTCCCAACCCGCCGCCGATCGTGCCGCTCGGGTCGCTGATGAGCAATCTGACTCCCGTGCCGCCGCCGATCCACGCGTCGGGGGCGATCGTGGCCTATGACGCGCCGGTGCAGGTGGGGACGTGGACGATCGATGTAACACCGGTGCCGGAGCCCGCCACGCTCGCGCTTTTGGGCATCGCCCTGGCAGGATTCGCAGCATCGCGGCGGCGCAAGCGGTGATGTGCAGCGGCCGCAATCATCTCGATTCGATTGGGTCTCCCGTTGTTTTGCCGGATGGAGTGGAGGTCTTATGGTGCGCAAGTCAGGTTCGGCGGTTGCTATCGCCATTGCGCTTGGCGCTGCGACGCCTTTTGAAGCGACCGCTGGATTGCTTGTGCAGTTAGTGAGCGTTTCACCTGCGAGCGGAGCTTTTCTCGGCGACTACTTCTGGTCGTATTCGCTCACCATCGACAACGGCGATACGTGCTCATATATCGGCTGCTATTTCACGATCTACGACTTCGGCAACACTGTGACGGTCGAGCCGCCCACCGGATGGACGGACTCGCTGCAGAATTCCGGAGTTACCCCATCCGGCCTGTCGCCGACGGACAATTCGACGATAAGAAACGTCACGTTCACGTACCCGGGCACCCTCTCAGGAACAGGACAGACGATCCCCGACTTCAACATTGTCAGTCCGTATGGAAACGTCGCGTCTGGTCAGTTCTCGTGGCTGGATCAAAACGGAGCGGGTGCGCTCCAGGACGGAACTGCCGACGTCGGCATCCCCTCGCCTACCGGCACGTCCGCCCCCGAACCCGGCACGTTCGCACTTCTCGGCCTCGGCCTCGCCGGTCTAGCCGCATCGCGTCGGCGCAAACAGTAATCGGCAACGCTTCGGGACCTCTTACTGAATGAACCCAAAGTGAATATCCGTAATCTTCTCGCGGGCCTGATCTGTATCACGCTATCCAATGCCGCATCTGCGGCGCTCATTCTGAGCGAAGGATTCGACAACATCGCGACGCTCAGCGGGTCCGGCTGGGCATCGATCAACAACGGCTCCCCACTGGCTACGACCGGTTGGCTCCAGTGCGATTCCGGAGCCTTCTCTTCTCAGGCAGGTGCTGCGAGTTCCTACGTCGCTGCAAGTTTCCAAAACGCGCGGCGGCGGGGTAGTCAAGGGGAGGACTTATGAACGAGCAGCGGCGTGCGGAAACGATGGCAAAGGCGCTGCCGGGCCTTCTGGTCGGGGTTTCGCTGGCGCTGTGCGCGTTTGTCGCTCAGG
>JBAIYN010000062.1:0-2739 GCA_037915775.1 Burkholderiales bacterium
CTGAAGCGGGGGGCGCGGCGCACAGTTCGTCCGTCGTCAACGCAAACCCGATTGACCCGGCAGAACGAACCTGAAGGAGACGCAAATGAACCGTGACTTCCGCCCCAGCTCGACCCTGATCCGCACCCTCTTCGCCGCTGCCGCCGTGCTGGCCGCCGTGCTGGTCGCCGGTTCAATCGACGGCCTCGTCGATCACTACCAGGCCGAGTCTCTGCTGGCGAACGCCTCGACGACGATCGTCGCACAGCGCTGAGCCACAGGCTTTCGACGCGACGCCGCCTGCGTCTGCAAATCGGCGGCACCTGCACTCGGCCGGGCTCCCCCGGTCGATGCGATTCAAAGGAGAACAGCGATGAAATACTTCCTGACTCAGATCGGTGTGACGGCCGCGCTGCTGGCAACCGCGGCGTCGATCCCCACCGTTTCCTTCGCGCAGTACCGGTGCGACGACCCGAGCAGCATGATCGACAAGCGCGCCTGCGCCAAGGCCGCGGAAGGCCCGGACGTGCTGCGCAGCTTCGTTACCCGCACGCGGATGATCTGGGGCCTGTATTACTGGGACTACGCGCCGCGCGACGAACGGGTTGCGACGACCGAGACGGCTTCCAATACCGCGCCTCGGGCTGCGGCCGGGCCACGGAAAGTGGCAGCGTCGAACCGCCCGCAGTGATTCAAGCCAACCGGGGGCGAGTCGACCACCCGCCCCGCATCGACCAGGAGGATGCAATGCCGAAGTACGTGATCGAACGCGATTTGCCTGGCGCCGGAAAACTCTCCGCGCAGGACCTCAGGAACATTTCGCAGAAGTCATGCAGCGTGCTGGAGAAGATGGGGCCGCACATCCAGTGGATTCACAGCTACGTCACCGGCGACAAGATCTACTGTGTCTACATCGCGCCGAACGAGCAGATGGTGCGTGAACATGCCGAGCGCGGCGGCTTCCCGGCGAACCGGGTCTCGCAGGTGACGACGGTGATCGATCCGGTCACCGCTGAGTAACAGACTCACGGACACGGCGGTGCGGCTCGTCACGGGCGCCGCCAGACCTCGCTAAGCGGACGCGCGACCCAGTCGGCGCACAGACCCTGCTGCAGCCAGGCTCCGATCCCGTCGGCGTCGCCCGCTGCAAGCGAGTTCGCGGGATCGACCGCGAAGCGGCGGAATGCCGCGACCAGATTCATGCGTGCGGGATCTCCGGTCAGCAGCCAGGTTCCCGCCTGCGTTCCACCCAACCGCGACACGTAGCCCAGTTCCTCGAGCACCATCAGCAGGCGCTCCGCCTCGTCCGGCGCGGTGCGCACCGCCCGCGCCAGCGCTGCCAGCGGGACGCGGCCGTCGTTGTCGCCGCGACGGCGGGCATCGTGCAGCGCGCGCAGCAGCGCCACCGCGGTGATGAATGAATTGCCGGCGCGCAACTCGTCGGAAAAGCGCGTGGCACGAAGCATCGGCGCGGTCGCCGCGATCGCGGCGCCGAAGAGTATGACCAGCCACGACAGGTAAACCCACAACAGAAACAGCGGCAGCACCGCGAACGCGCCGTAGATGTTGGCGACCGTCCCGGCCTTGATGTACCACGCGAAGCCGTCGCGCATCAGTTCGCCCAGCACGGCGGCCACCAGCGCGCCAACCGCGGCGTCGCGCCACATCACCTTGCGATTCGGCACCACCACGTAGGTGGCAGCCACCGCGCTGGCACCGAGGATGAACGGCGTCAGTTCCAGCGCCGCGCGCAGCGTTGCCGGCAACTGCGCGGTCCATCCGGCCGACATCGACATCACATACGACGCGGCACTCAGGCTGGCGCCGACGACGATCGGCCCGAGCGTCAGCAGGCTCCAGTACAGCAGCACGCGCTGCACCAGCGGCCGGCGCCGCTGCACGCGCCAGATATCGTTGAAGATGCGGTCGACCGTCAGGATCATCGACAGCGCGGTGAATACGAGGAAGATCAGGCCGAACGCCGTAAGGCGCCCGGCCTTGGATGCGAAGTCGTTCAGGTAGCGCAGGATCAGCGGCGCGTACTGCTCCGGCAGCAGCCCGCGCAACAGGTCTTTCTCTAGCGAGACGCGAAACTCCGCGAACAGCGGAAACGCGGTGAACAGCGATAGCGCCACTGCCAGCAGCGGCACGAGCGCCAGCACGGTGGTGAAGGTCAGCCCTCCCGCGACCTGCGCCAGGCGCACGTCGTAGGCGCGCCGCAGCGCGAAGCGCAGCACGTCGCGCGCCCGCTGCAGATGCGGCCCGAAGCGCTGCTTCCATTGGTCGACGCGCAGCAAGGCACCGACCAGGTCCGCCAACGAAGCCCGCGCCCGCGCGATGACACTCATTGCGATGCCGTTCCTGTGATAATCGCCGGGCGCATGGTAGCGGCTGCAACTCCAGACTGCGCATGTGTCGAGAGCGAATTGGAAATCCTGGTCCTTTACTACAGCCGGCACGGCGCGACGCGGAAGCTGGCCGAGCACATCGCCACCGGCATCGACTCGGTCGCAGGCGCGCATGCGCGCCTGCGCACCGTGCCACCGGTCGCTCCGGTCACGCAGAACGCCGCGCCGCCGGTGCCGCCGCACGGCGCTCCGTACGTCGAACTGCGCGACCTCGAGGAGTGCGCCGGCCTGGCGCTCGGGTCGCCGACCCGCTTCGGCAACATGGCGGCACCGCTGAAGCATTTCCTCGACGGCACCAGCGGGCACTGGCTGGCCGGCACGCTGGCGGGCAAGCCGGCCGCCCTGTTCACGT
>JBAIYN010000328.1:0-3239 GCA_037915775.1 Burkholderiales bacterium
ACGGTTTGCGGCCGGCGCGTGTGCCGAGCGCAGACTCAAAAGGGGGAAGTTACGCCTTGTCGCGCGCGCGCTTGATGATGTCGTCCCAGATCGTCTGGTGCGACGGATGTACTGCCGTTTCGAAGTAGTTCTTGAGCGCCGCCAGCTCGAACGCGATGTCCAGCGGAAACCCTTGGCGGTCGCCGCGCCCATCCAGCAGCAATTCATTGAAGTAGCTGCCGCAATGCGTCGGCTTGTCCCACACCGAGGCCAGCCGATTGACGATGCGCGGATACCGAGCGCAGGTCTTCATCGGTCGCACCGATTCCGGCAAGTCGTTCAGCCAGCGCGCGGCGTCCGCACCGAGCGGCTCCGCTGATTCCTGCGCAGCGCCTTTACGATTTGCGGTCGGCTTGTTTGTCCCGGATTCCCCAGACGTCGGCACTTCTTCTCTCCCGTGTTTCGGCGACATCCCGCAGACGCGCGAATCATCCCGCCGTCCTTGCGGGAGTGCAAGAGGTCCGCGTCCGTCCGTCCGGATTAGAAGAGCTCTGGTCCGCGAGATGGCGCCGGCGTGGTGAGCCCGAAGTGTTCGTACGCATTCAGGGTCGCAACGCGGCCGCGCGGCGTGCGCTGCAGCATCCCCTGTTGGATCAGGAACGGTTCGACCACGTCTTCGAGCGTGTCGCGCTCCTCGCCGATCGCGGCAGCGAGGTTGTCGATGCCGACCGGGCCGCCCGCGAACTTGTCGATCACCGCCGACAGCAGCTTGCGGTCCATCACATCCAGCCCGCGCAGGTCGACGTCGAGCATCGACAGCGCCCGGTCAGCCACCTCGCGCGTGATCTTCCCCTGCGCCTTCACGTCCGCATAGTCACGCACGCGGCGCAGCAGGCGGTTGGCAATGCGCGGGGTGCCGCGCGAGCGGCGCGCGATCTCGCGCGCGCCTTCCTGGTCGAGCGCGGTGCTGAGCAGCCGCGCCGAGCGCAGCACGATCGTGGTCAGTTCCTCGTCGTTGTAAAACTCCAGCCGCGCCACGATGCCGAAGCGGTCGCGCAGCGGATTGGTCAGCATGCCGGCGCGCGTCGTGGCGCCAACGAGCGTGAACGCCGGCAGGTCGATCTTGATCGATCGCGCCGCCGGTCCCTCGCCGATCATGATGTCGATCTGGAAGTCCTCCAGCGCCGGATAGAGGATTTCCTCGACCACCGGGCTCAGGCGGTGAATCTCGTCGATGAAAAGCACGTCGTGCTTCTCGAGATTGGTCAGCAGCGCCGCGAGGTCGCCCGGTCGTTCCAGCACCGGCCCGCTCGTCTGGCGCAGATTGACTCCCATCTCGTGCGCCACGATATGCGCGAGCGTCGTCTTGCCGAGCCCCGGCGGACCGAACAGCAGCACGTGGTCGAGCGCCTCGCCGCGATTGCGGGCGGCGGTGATGAAGATCTCCATCTGCTCGCGGATCTTCGACTGGCCGACGTAATCGGCAAGCCGCTGCGGTCGCAGTGCGCGCTCGACCGCTTCCTCGTTGGGCGACGACGGAGTGGCGGCGACGATTCGATCAGGCAGCACGATGTGTGGCGGTTCTGCTTCAGCTCTTCGCGAGCGATTTTAGGGCGAGCCGGATCCCCTCCGACACGCCGGTGCCGGCGGGAACCTGACGCATCGCTGCCGTCGCTTCCTTTTCCGAGTAGCCCAGCGCCATCAGCGCGCGCGTGATGTCCGCGCCCGTGTCGGCCGGCGCCATGGCCGTCGCTCCCCCTTCGAGCGCCGCGCCGAGCTTGCCCTTCAATTCGAGCAGCAGCCGCTCGGCCGTCTTCTTGCCAATGCCGGGAATCTTCGTCAGGCGTGCGCTCTCCTGCAGCGTGATCGCCTGAGCCAGTTCATTGACGCTCATGCCCGACAGCACCGACAGCGCGGTGCGGCTGCCGACGCCCGAGATCCGGATCAGCTCGCGAAAGGCGCTGCGCTCCGCCGCCGTCGCGAAGCCGTACAGCAGGTGCGCGTCCTCGCGCACGATCAGATGCGTGAGCAGCGTGACGCGCTCGCCGATCGCAGGCAGGTTGTAGAAGGTGCTCATCGGCACGTCGACCTCGTAGCCGACGCCGTTCGCATCGACCAGCACTGTCGGCGGGTTCTTCTCCAGCAACCGACCTTCGAGACGACCGATCACGTGTTGCCCGCGATGCGCGCGCCGAGCGACCGCCATGCGTTGCGCGACCGGCGCGCGCGGGCCGAGCCGGACCGTGCGGCGCCGGCGGCGAGCACGCGCTCTGCATTGGCGTCGCAGATCGCGCACGCGAGCGCATCGGCGGCATCGGTGGGCGGCACGTATGCAAGCGCCAGCAGACGCTGCACCATCACCTGCACCTGCTCCTTGCTCGCCTTGCCGTAGCCGACCACGGCCTGCTTGACCTGCAATGCGGTGTGCTCGCGCACCGACAGACCGGCGGCAACCGCCGCGCAGATCGCCGCACCGCGCGCCTGGCCCAGCAACAGGGTCGACTGCGGATTGACGTTGACGAAGACCTTCTCGATGCAGGCGCGCGACGGCTGGGCGGCCCGGATGACGCGGCCAAGTTCGGCGAGGATCACGCCAAGGCGCTGCGGCAGATCGCCGGCCGGCACACGGATCACGCCGCTGTCGACGAAACGCAGCCGGCCTGTGGTGTTCTCGATCACGCCCCAGCCGGTGCGGTTCAGGCCGGGATCGATGCCGAGGATGCGAACGGAGAGTTGCACGCGGCCATTCTGCCACGTGCAATTTCCCGCTAGTGGCGGAAGTGTCGCGTCCCGGTGAACACCATCGCGACGCCGCGTTCGTTGGCGGCAGCGATGACCTCCTCGTCGCGCATGCTGCCGCCGGGTTGGATCACGCAGGTCGCGCCGGCGTCGACCACCACGTCGAGCCCGTCGCGGAACGGAAAGAACGCGTCCGACGCGGCGACCGACCCCGCCAGCGACAGACCGGCCTCCTTCGCTTTTATCGACGCAATGCGCGCTGAATCGATGCGGCTCATCTGGCCGGCGCCGACGCCGAGCGTCATGCCGTTGCGCGCGAAGACGATCGTGTTCGACTTGACGAACTTGGCCACTCGCCACGCGAACATCAGATCGTCGATGTCCGCCGCGCTCGGCGCGCGTTGCGTGACCACCCGCAGCTCGTCCGCCTGCACCTGACGCGTGTCCGGGGACTGCACCAGCATGCCGCCGCCGACGCGCTTGAAGTCCAGGTCATTGCTCGCGGCGCCCGGTTCGACGGT
>JBAIYN010000200.1:0-1741 GCA_037915775.1 Burkholderiales bacterium
GCAATCACCTCGGCCATGTTGACCGGCGCGACCGGGACCTTCTCCATGCTGCGCAGCTGCGCGAACAGCAGCAGCTCGTCCACAATCCGCGTCATGCGCTCGCACCCGCGCAGCGTGTCGGCGAGGACTTTACGATTCTTCTCGTCCAACGTGTCGCCGATGTTCATTTGCAGCAACTCGGTGTAGCCGCTGATGACCGCGATGGGATTTTTGAGGTCGTGCGCGACGACCCGCGAGTACGCATCCAGCTCCCGAATCAGGCGAATCCGGTCGGTGATGTCGCGCGCCACGACCACGCGTCCCATGGTCGCCCCGCTGGCCGCAAGAATCGGCGAGAAGCGCAGCGCGTAGTGGCGCTCGTTGCCGTCGCCCTCCAGCGCGATCTCGGCCTCGCCTTGCGCCACATCGCGAAATTGCTCGATCAGGTGCGGATAGGCAGATAGGAGCTCTGCGGCCGGCCGGCCGACGACGTCGACAGCGGCGCGGCCGAGGATCCGCAGCACGCCGGCGTTCGCGTCGACGACGCGATTCTCGGCGTCCAGAACGAGCACGCCGTCCGCCAAGCCGTCGATCACGATGCTGCGTGCGACCGGCATAAGGTCGAAGAGACGATAGCGGAAGACGCTGAAGGCGATGGCCGATGATCCGAGACTGAACGCGATCGGGGTGACGTCCACCGGCAAGCGGTTCCACTTCATCACCTGCATCACATTGCCGGCGACGGGCAGCAACACGCCGAACAGCACGAAAGCCATTTGGTAGCGATACAGCGACGGCGACTCGATCACGGTCAGCGCGATGAGAAAACTTGCCGCGACCAGCAGCGTGTAGCTGAACCCCGTGTGCACCCAAAACCACGGGCCGCGTACGACGACGGGCTTGACGAAGCCGGCGATGGTTTCGAGCGCGACATGCCTGTACATCAACCCGTGCGCGTCGTTGGTGGCCAGGAGCAGCAGGGTGATGAGCGGAATTGCCGTCAGGGCGATCAGCGTGCGGCGGCTGAGCCACTGCTCCCGGCCGCTATAGACCAGCGCGAACGCAAACGAGGCCGGCGGCAGACTGACGATCCCCACGTAGCTGACCTTCACATAGAAAAACTGCGCGGCAAGCTCAGCGTGCGACATCGCCACCGCGCCGGTCCACGCCCATTCCACCTCGGCGATCAGCGCCAGGAACAGGGGCCAGGCGCCGCGCGCCTGCCGCCGGCGCCAAACGTACAGCGCCGCCGCGAGCGAGGTGGCCCCGGCCGCGAGGTAGCCGAACACGTAGGGCGTGAATTGCAACGACATGCTGCCCGCAGTCGATAACACTTCCGCCCCCGCGACGACAAACCTGCCTCCGCGGTGTGCGACGCGTCTCGACTGTATGCGGAGGCCCGTCAGGCTGCTGTGCTCGTGTCTCCTGGTGCGCACGTGGCCGCGTCCCGCCGGTTGAGATCCTCCATCTTGCGCGTGTAGCTCACGAAGATATCCTCGAGGGTGGGATAGACCGAATGCATCGAGAGGACCGCAATGTGCGCCGCCAGCAGGCGTTTGCGCAGAGCGTCCAGGACCGCGGCGCGACTTGCCGCAATCGCAAACGACGCATATGAGTCTGGCGACGGCTCTGCGGGAATGTCCTTGATCCGAACGCGCAGCGCCTGACCGAATACACTGACGTCATCGACGTACGGCGCGTCTCGCACCACGGCGAGCGCCGCCATCAGCGGCTGGCAAACGATTTCGATGCGGCGGTGCGT
>JBAIYN010000713.1:0-2577 GCA_037915775.1 Burkholderiales bacterium
AACGACTTCGGCTTCGACGAGGTGTTCGCCCGGCAGGTCGACGGGCTCGGCCGCGCGGGAGACGTGCTGGTGGCGATCTCGACCTCGGGCAACTCGCCCAACGTGCTGCGCGCGGTGGAGGTCGCGAAGCGCATCGGCGTGTACGTGGTCGGATTCCTCGGCCGCGACGGCGGCAAGCTTGGCCCTCTGGTCGACCTCGCGGTCACCGTCGCCTCGGACGAGACGGCGCGGATCCAGGAAGCGCACATCTTCCTCGGCCATGTGATGTGCGCGCGCATCGAGCAGCTCCTCGGCGTCGGCGGCTGGGACGCATGAGCACAATCGAGCGCGAGCGGCTCGCGCGCTGCCGCGGGTTGGTGGTGGGCGACGCGATGCTCGACCGCTACTGGTTCGGCGAGGTGGAGCGCATTTCCCCCGAGGCGCCGGTGCCCGTCGTCAAGGTGCACCAGACCGAGGAGCGGCTGGGCGGCGCGGCCAACGTCGCGCGCAACGTCGCCGCGCTCGGCGCGCAGGCCGGGCTGCTGGCGGTGCTCGGCGACGACGAGGCCGGGCACGCGATCGAACGGCTGGTGAAGGAAAGCCCGATCCGCCCGCACCTGCATGTGGATGCCACGCTGTCGACCACGGTGAAGCTGCGCGTGATCGGGCGGCGCCAGCAGGTCGTGCGGATCGACTTCGAGAGCGTTCCCGAGGCCGAGGTGCTGGCCACGCACCTGGACGAATACGCGGCGCTGCTGCCCGGCTACGACGCCGTGCTTCTGTCCGACTACGGCAAGGGCGGCCTCACGCACATCGCGCGCATGATCGAGCTGGCGCGCGCCGCCGCGCTGCCGGTGCTGATCGACCCGAAAGGCGACGACTACTCGCGCTATGCGGGTGCGACGATCGTGACGCCGAACCGCGCCGAACTGCGCGAGGTCGTCGGACGCTGGAAGAGCGAAGCCGACCTCGAGGCGCGCGCGCGCGAGCTGCGCCACAACCTGCACCTGGACGCGCTGCTGGTGACCCGCAGCGAGGAAGGCATGACCCTGTTCACCGATGCCGCGCCGTGGAGCGTGCCGGCACAGGCGCGTGAGGTGTTCGATGTCAGCGGCGCCGGCGACACCGTGATCGGGGTGCTGGCGGTGATGCTGGCGGCGGGCGTGCCGCTGCGGCAAGCGGTCGAGATCGCCAACCGCGCCGGCGGCATCGTGGTCGGCAAGCTGGGGACGGCGACGGTATCGTACGAAGAGCTGTTCTGACCAGCGCCCGTGAAGTGATCAGCGCAACAGTTCGATCCGAACGCCGACCTTGAGCTTCTCCCAAACGCGGTCGGACGTCACCGCTGTGGCGGTCAGCGCCGACGCGAGTTGAAGACAGGCCCGGTCCCCGAGCGACAGGCCGTGCGCACGCGTCTTTTCGCGCAGCCATCCGCAATGAAAGCCCTGTTCGCGGTCGAACTCCCGCACGGTCAGACGCAGGCCGGCGATCAGCGACGACACCTCCTGCGCACGCATGCCGATCTCCTGCAGCTTGGAAACGACCTCGGCGTAGTTGACCGCGCTCATGACGCAGGTGGCAGTCTCGAGCAGGTGCGCGACGCGGTCCGCGCCCTTTTCCGCCATGGTGAGGCTGAGCAGCGCCGAGGAGTCCAGAACGTACTTACTCACGCTCGGCCTCGCGCCGGCGCTCCGCAATCAGCTCTGCGCTCAGCGAGCGATCGTCCTTGACATATTTGGCGACCGTCTGCTGCAGCAGCTTCACCGCATGCCGCACCGAGCGCACGTGCAGACCGGCGTCGTCGCACTCCAGCACGACGGTGTCGCCCTCCTTCACGCCCAGCGCGCGGCGCATTTCCTTGGGGATCACGATCCGGCCGCCGGCCCCGACGCGCGTCCGGCCAGAAATCGAATTCATGGCATCCTCGCTAGCTAATGGCAATCCGGAAAGATTTTGCCATTTGGTCGCGTCTATGGCAACATGACCTGAAAGGTCATCGAACATGAAGATCGTCGTCACGGGTGCGGCCGGATTCATCGGCGCCAACCTCGTCAAGGCACTCAACGAACGCGGCGAGACCGACGTCATCGCGGTCGACAACCTGACGCGCTCGGAGAAGTTCCGCAACCTGACCGACTGCGAGATCGCCGACTACCTGGACAAGCGCGAATTCCGCGAACTGGTCCAGCGCAGGGCCCTGCCGAAGCCCGATGTCGTGTTCCACCAGGGCGCCTGCTCGGACACGATGGAATCCGATGGGCGCTACATGCTGGACAACAACTTCCGCTATTCGCTCGAACTGCTCAACTGGTGCCAGGAACTGCGCGTGCCCTTTGTGTACGCGTCGTCCGGGTCCGTCTACGGGCTCGGGCCCGGTTTCAGCGAAGAGCGCGCCAACGAGAATCCGCTGAACGTCTACGGCTACTCCAAGTTCCTGTTCGACCAGATCGTGCGGCGGATGCTGCCGGGCGCGACAGCGCCGGTGGTGGGATTGCGCTACTTCAACGTGTACGGCCCGCGCGAGTCGCACAAGGGGCGCATGGCATCGGTGGCGTTCCATCACTTCAACCAGTTCCGCGCCGATGGCAAGGTGCGGCT
>JBAIYN010000001.1:0-3555 GCA_037915775.1 Burkholderiales bacterium
TCCCATCCGCGCGATCGACCGTGAACAGGTTCGCCTTGCCGAGAAAGTCGCACACGAATCCGGTGCGCGGATGCTCGTACGCCGCGAGCGGGCTGTCCTCCTGCTCGATGCGGCCGGCATGCATCACCACCACGCGGTCCGACAGCGCGAGCGCCTCGGCCTGGTCGTGCGTGACCATCAGCGTGGTGATGCCCACCGCGCGCTGGATCCGGCGCAGCTCGATCTGCATCTCCTCGCGCAGCTTGGCGTCGAGGTTCGACAGCGGTTCGTCGAGCAGCAGCAGGCCGGGGCGGATCACCAGCGCGCGCGCGAGCGCCACGCGCTGCTGCTGTCCGCCGGAAAGCTGCGCCGGGTGGCGTTCCACGAAGCCCGACAGGCCGACGAGCGCAAGCGTCTCGCGCACGCGCTGCTCGCGTTCGGATTTGCCGACCCTGCGCATCTCCAGTCCGAACGCGACGTTTTCCGCGACCGTCATGTGCGGGAACAGCGCGTAGTTCTGGAACACGATGCCCAGGCCGCGCTTGGCCGCCGGCACCGCGAGCAGGTTGCGACCTTCGAGCGTGATGCCGCCCGCGTTCGGCTCGACGAAGCCCGCGATCATCTGCAGCGTGGTCGTCTTGCCGCAGCCCGACGGGCCGAGCAGCGACACGAACTCGCCCTTCTCGATGCGCAGCGAGATGCCGTCGACCGCGGCATGCTCGCCGTAGCGCTTGGTCAGCCCGTCGAGGACGAGGAACGACATGGGCGCGGCGCGCCGTCAGGCGCGCCCCGGGCGTCAGCGCTCGATTTCGCGCGTGAAGCGGTTATTCCACGCCGTGCGGTTGGCGTTGACGGTGTCCCAGTCGACCGTGAGCAGCTTGCCGACCGCGTCGCCGTACGGCAGCCCCTTCTGCAGTTCGGGCGGCAGCACGGTCTTGCGGTTCACCGGACCCGCGCCGGCGCCCTTGGCCAACATCACCTGCGTGTCGGGCTGCAGCAGGAACTGGATGAATTGCTGCGCGAGCGGCGATGCGTTCTGCTTGGCGACCGGGCAGGCCGAGATGCCGAGTGCCATTGCGCCTTCCTTCGGGTAGACGAACTCGACCGGGAAGCCGGTGTCCTGGAACGCCTTCACGCGGCCGCTGCCCCACACGGCGATGACCGCCTGGCCGCTCTGGAACAGCTCGGTCATCTTGCCGGGCTGCGGTTCGAACGCCAGCACGTTCGGCGCGACCTTGTCCTTCATCGCCTTGAACCCGGGGTCGATGTTCTTCTCGCCGCCGCCATTCAGGCGCGCCATCATGATCACCGCCTGCAGGCCGTAGGTGTTGTTCAGGGGCGGGATCACGAGCTTGCCGCGGTACTTCGGATCCTCGATGTCGGTCCACGACGTCGGCGCCGCCATCTTGTTGTCGGCGAAATATTTCTTGTTGTACATCAGGCCGGTGGCGACCACGCCGATCGTCACCGACTTGCCGGTCTTCATGTCGGAGACCGGATACAGCTCGCTGAAATTGACCCCCTTCACCTCGCTGCACAGCCCGAGCGCGACCGCCTGGTACATCGGGCCGTCGTCGAGGATCGCGACGTCGATCTCCTGGTTGCCGCGCTGCGCCTGCATGCGCGCAATGTTGTCGGTCGAATTGCCCGCCACATACTCGAGCTTGGCGCCGGTCTTCTTCTCGAACGCCGGCATCACCTCCTTGCGCATCATTTCCTCGAACGACCCGCCGTAGGCGGCGACGGTCAGCTTGCCCTGCGCGAACGCGGCGGCGGATGCGAAGGCGGCGGTCAGTGCGAACGCGATGCAGGACGCGCGAAGACGAAGTGTCATGAATCCTCCTGTGGGCAAGCGATGGGCACGCGGAGCACGGCGAAAACCGCGCCAACGTACATGATCGCTTGCCAACCGGACGCGCGCATGCGACCATGACTTTGTCCGGACAAAGTCTGCTCGCGCGCCGCGCCGTCTGTCAAGCCGCCGCGCGCACATGTGAACCCGGTACGAGGAAGAAAACCCCATGGATTCCGCTGTCGTCGCCCACGATGTTCCCGCGCGCAGGACGCGCTACGGGGAGATCTTTCGCGCGCTCGCCGACGGTATCCGCTCGGGCCGCTACCCGGTCGGTGGCCGTCTGCCGACCGAGATCGAGCTGTGCGCGGCCTATGGCGTCAGCCGCCACACGGTGCGCGAGGCGATCCGCCGCCTGACCGACCAGGGGCTGATCGCGCGCCAGCCGGGCGTCGGCAGCATCGTCCTGCGCCGCACCCGCTCGGGCGGATTCACGCAGCGGATCTCGGCGCTGCAGGACCTGCTTGCCTACGTGAAGACCGCACAGCTCGAAGTGCTCGATGCGCGCGACATCAAGGCGGGCGCAGGCGACACCAAGCTGCTGAAGTGCCGGCGCGGCCAGGCCTGGCACCGGCTGACCGCGCTGAAGCACCTGCGCGGCGCCAAGCATCCGGTCGCGTACGTTCTCGCGTACGTGCACCGCGACCATCCGGCGCTGCGCGGCGTGCTCGACCGGCGCGGCGTCGGCCTGCACGACTTCATCGAGGACAAGATCGGCGAGCCGATCGTCACCGTCGAGCAGGAGTTCTCCGCCAAGCCGCTGCGGGGCGCCGAGGCCGACGCGCTCGGCGTCGATGCGGGCCACGCGGGCTTCGTGATCGCGCGGCGCTACATCGCGCGCAGCGGCAAGACCGTGCTCGTCACGTCGACGATCTTCCCGTACGAGCGCATGAACTACTCGATGTCGCTCAAGCTCGCGTAGACGGCGCGCCGGCCAGTTCGTCGAGCGCGCGATCCTTGTCGCGCCAGATCGACTCGATCCACTCCTGCACCTGCGCGCGGAAATTCGGCTGGCGCTGCGCCTGCGCATCGAGAAGCGGCGCCGGCACCGGCCGCGCCTGCACGCGCACCTGCACCTCGTGCACGCGGCCGCTCAGCAGGTCCCAGAACGTCGGCGTGCCGTCGGGATAGTGCAGCGTCACGTCGAGCAGCGCGTCGAAGCGTTCGCCCATCGTCGCCAGCGCCACCGCCAGGCCGCCGCCCTTCGGCTTCAGCAGGTGCGCGTAGGGCGAGCGCTGCGCGTCGTGCTTGGCGCGCGTGAAGCGCGTGCCCTCGACGAAGATGATCACCGACGTCGGGACCAGCTTGAACCTTTCGCACGCGCGGCGCGTGCTGTCGAGGTCGACCTGGCCCGAGGCGCCGCCGCGCCCGCGCTTCAGGAACGGGAAATCGAGCGCCCACCACGCCAGCCCGATCACCGGCACCCAGATCAGCTCCTGCTTCAGGAAGAACTTCAGCATCGGGATGCGACGGTTGAACACCTTCTGCAGCACCAGGATGTCGACCCAGCTCGCATGGTTGCTCGACACCAGGTACCAGCCGCGCCGCTTGAGTCCTGCCAAGCCGTGGACGTCCCAGCGCGTGCGCCCGACCGCGGCCATCCAGGCGCAGTTGACGCCGATCCAGTGGCTGGCCAGGGAATTCAGCACGCGATCGACCACGCGCCGCACGGGCCTCGCCGGCGCGATCAGCTTGGCCAGCGCGAACGGCACCATCACGGTGAC
>JBAIYN010000631.1:0-2113 GCA_037915775.1 Burkholderiales bacterium
CAGGACCTGCAGCGGCAGGTCGAGGAACTCAAGCAGACGGTGGACGCAATGCAGGCCGAGCGCGATTCGCTGGAGCAACTGGTCGGCGACGCGGTGCGCATGCGGGACGAAGCGGCTTTGATCGACATCGAGCGGCTCGTCACGCTGGCGGCGGCCGAGCTTCAGATCTCCGGACACGTGCCCACCGCACTGGCCGCGCTGCAGTCGGCGGAGATGCGTCTGATGCAGGTCGAGCGTCCGCAGTATCTCGGATTGCGTCGCGCGCTGGAGCGCGACATCGCAAAACTGCGCGCGGTGCCGCAGGTCGACTTCACCGGATTGGCGCTGAAGCTCGACCAGACGGTGCAATCGGTCGATGGCTGGCCGCTGCTGTCTGACGCGAAACCGGCGCGCTCCGCGGCACCGCCAAAGACCCCGCCGCCTGCACCTCCGACGGGAGCCTGGGACCGCGTCCGCGCGTGGGTGGCGCAGGAGTTCGGCGACCTGATCCGCATTCGTGAGGTCGAAACGCCCGAGGCGCTGCTGCTGTCGTCGAGCCAGCAGCAACTCGTTCGTGAGCGCCTGAAGCTGCGCCTGCTGAGCGCCCGGCAGGCGCTGCTCGCGCGCAACGACCGGCTGTTCCGCAGCGACCTGGCCGACGCACAGGCGACGATCCGCCGCTACTTCGACTCGCGTGCGGCGGGGCCGGCCGAGGCGATGGCGCAGTTGCGGCAGGTCGCGCAGACCACGCTCGCCGTCGATGTTCCTTCGTTGAGCGACAGCCTCGCCGCGCTGCGCGCGTTGCGCTCGACGCCGCCGTCGAAGCGCTAAAGTTCGATGAAGTCGTTGATCTGGGCCCTGCTATTGGCGCTGGTCGCCGCAGCGCTGGCGATCGTCGCCCAGTTCAATGACGGCAACGTGGCGATCCTGGTGCCGCCCTACCGGATCGACCTTTCGCTGAATCTGTTCCTGCTGCTGTCGGTGTTCCTTGCGCTCGTCGTCTACGTGATCGCGTACGTCGCGCACCGGGCGTTCGATTTCCCGCGCCAGGTCGCGCTGTACCGCGAGCGCCGCGAGATCGTCGGCGGGCAGCGTGCGCTGAAAGAGGCTCTGCTCGCGCTGATGGAAGGGCGCTTCGCGCGCGCGGAACGGGCAGCCAAGGCCGCGCAGTCGTCGGAGGAAAGTGCGGGCCTGGCGGCGCTGGTCGGCGCGCGCGCGGCACACCGGATGCAGGAGTATGAGCGGCGTGACGCGTGGCTGCAGTCGGCGGCGGCGAATCGCGGCGTGCAGACCGCGCGCCTCGTTTCGAGCGCGGAGATGTGGGCGGAAAGCCGGGAAAACGACCGCGCGCTGGAGGCGATTCGCGGAGTGCAGGCGGGCGGCAGCCGGCACATCCATGCGGCGCGCATCGCGCTGGCGGCGAACGCGCAGGCCGGGCGGTGGGACGACCTGCTGCGCAGCGTGCGCGCGCTGGCGAAGCGCAATGCGCTGCACGAGATCCTCGTCGCGCGCTACAAGCGGGTCGGCTACCGCGCGCGTTTGATGGAAAAGCGTCACGACGCCGGCCTGCTCGAGGCCGAGATCAGCCGGATTCCGACTGAGGACCGGCGCGAACCGGGACTCGCGGCCGACGCCGCACGCTGGCTCGCCACCCTCGAGCGCGGCGCGAGCGCGGCGGCGCTGCTCGAAGACGCACTCGCCCACGCGTGGGACCCACGCCTGATCGACGCTTACGGCCAGATCGACGCGCCGCCCTACCGGGAGCGGATCGAGAAATGCGAGACCTGGCTGAACGACCATCCGAACGATGCGGTGCTGCTGCGCTGCCTGGGGCGTGTTTGCATGCGTGCGCAGCTGTGGGGAAAGGCGGCGCAGTACCTGAAGGAGAGCGCGACGATCCTGCCGCATCCCGAGACGTCGATTGCGCGCGCGCAGCTGGCCGAGCTGACCGACGACCCGGCCGCGGCGCAAGAGCACTACCGGGATGCCGCACTGGCTTACTCGCGTCTGGCGCAGACGGTCGAGCGCGACGCATCGGCGCGTGTTGCGCGACGCGACTCATCGATCTGAGGCGATGCGAGCCCTTGCGCGAAGGTTGCCATTCCGTAGTCGCGCCGGCTTGACAAGGGTGGGT
>JBAIYN010000378.1:0-7380 GCA_037915775.1 Burkholderiales bacterium
GAGCTTCTCGGCCTGCGCCTTTTCGAGTTCCGCGCGCCGACCTTCGAACTCCTTGATCGCCGCCTCGGTGGCGCGCTTCGCCTTGCCCTGCGGGATCAGGTAATTGCGCGCGTAGCCCTCCTTGACCTTGACCACGTCGCCGAGACCGCCGAGGTTGACGACCTTTTCGAGCAGGATCACTTGCATCTTGCCCTCCGTGCCTCAGTGGTTGTCCGAATACGGCAGCAGCGCGAGGAAGCGCGCGCGCTTGATCGCCGTGTCGAGCTGACGCTGGTAGTGCGCCTTGGTGCCGGTCAGGCGCGCCGGCATGATCTTGCCGTTGTCGAGGATGAAATCCCGCAGCGTCTCGATGTCCTTGTAGTCGATCTGCTCGACCTTCTCGACCGTGAAGCGGCAGAACTTCTTGCGCTTGAAGAGCGCGTTCTTCTGCTGGTCGCGCCGACCGGTCGGTTTGCCCTTGCCCTTACCTCTGCCCCTGCTTGGTCCGGTTGCCATCTCAAACCCCTTGATCCAATCCAAATTCGTTGATGTGAAGCACCAGGCGCCGTGAACGCCGGCTGCGCGGTGCCAGAAATCCCGTCAGGCTCAGCCGCGCGCCCAGATCGATCCGTACCAGACGCAGCGCCACTTCGCCCATTGCGATCGCGTCGAGCTCGAATTGCAGTGTTCGCTCCGCTCCCGCTTCGGCCACGTTGCCCTGATGCGCGAGGCTCAGTTCCAGCACCGCGACGCCTGCCGGCGTATAGCGCAGATCGGAACGAGCGGCGATTGCAGCGCCCAGTTGAACTCGATTCAATCGCTCGCCGGGCCGCGCCGTTACGCCGTCGCCTGTTCGGCCGCGGCCTTCTTCGCTTCTTCGCGCTCGACTACCTTCATCATCGGCGAGGGCGCGGTTTCGGCCTTCTTCATGCCGACCGTGAGGTGCCGCAGCACCGCGTCGTTGTAACGGAAGCCGTGTTCGAGTTCGTCGAGCGTGGCCTTGCCGCACTCGATATTCATCAGCACGTAGTGCGCCTTGACGAGCTTTTCGATCGGGTAGGCAAGCTGGCGGCGACCCCAGTCCTCGACCCGATGGACCTTGCCGCCCTGGCCGGCGACCAGCGCTCTGTAGCGCTCGACCATCGCCGGCACCTGCTCGCTTTGGTCCGGGTGGACGATGAAGCAGATTTCGTAGTGACGCATTCGATCTCCTTATGGATAAAGCCACCCCGGGCGTCGTTCGGGTGTGGCAAGGCACTGAAAAGCCGGGCATTTTAACCGCAATCACGCGCGCGAAGCAAAGCGCGCACGTCCTCGCGGTCAGTCCGCAGCGAGCAGCTGCGGCAGCGCCTCGCCCGCCCGCGCACGGATGCAGATCGCAGCGATCGAGTCCAGCTCGCTTTCGTCCGGGTTGACGATCAGCACTTGCGCGCCGTGACGTCGCGCGATCAGCGGCAGCCCCGCTGCGGGATAGACGAGTCCCGAGGTGCCGATGACCAGCATCGTGTCGGCCCCGGCCGCGGCTGCCTCCGCCCGCTCGAGCACGGATGGATCGAGCATCTCGCCGAACCAGACCACGTCGGGCCGAAGCAGTGAACTGCAGCGCGGGCAGCGCGGTGGCTCGCCGGGCGGCAACAGCTCCGGACGATCGAAAGTCACCCCGCATTCGCCGAAGCACTTGCTGCGCAGGATGTTTCCGTGCAACTCGATCACGTCGCGGCTGCCGGCACGCGCGTGCAGCCCGTCGACGTTCTGCGTGATCAACGTGAACTGCTCGAAGCGCGTTGCCGCGGCGGCCAGCGCGCGGTGACCGGGGTTCGGCTCGGCGTCGCGCACCCGCGAGCGGCGCGCCGCGTACCAGCGCCAAACCAGGGAAGGATCGGCACGAAATCCTTCGGGCGATGCGAGTTGCATGGGATCGAACTTCGCCCACAGACCGGTCTGCGCGTCGCGAAAGGTCGGAATGCCGCTCTCGGCCGACACGCCGGCGCCGGTCAGCACGGCAACGCGCCGCGCCTTCGCCAGTATCTCCCGACCCCGCGCGATGCCGTTCGACGTCAAGCGACAGCCTCCTGCGGCAGCCGGGGATCCATCAATGCAAACCATACGGGCGGCAGCAGCGCGACCGCCACCAGCGCCGGATACCCGGCCGGCAACCGGGGCGCGCCGGCCGCGGATTGCAGCGACTCGTAAGGCCGCTGCATCCGCGCGTGGTGATCCGAATGCAGTTGCAGGTTGAACAGAAGCCAGTTGCTGATCGTGAAATCGGCGTTCCACGAATGTCGTTCGGCGACCGGCTCAAAACGGGTACCGACCCGGCGACGCAGCAGGCCGTAATGCTCGATGTAATTGACGACCTCCAGCAGGATCACGGCCCACAGTGCCTGCAGCAGAAAAAGCGCCAGTGCATGCGTTCCGCCCGCTGTGGTCGCCAACAAGGCGAGCGCGACGGCAATGAAGGCACCGCTCAGTACCCAGTTCGATGCATGCCAGGCGGAGCGCCTCAGGCGCGACAGCCGCATCGTTTCCAACTGCCAGGCGTGAGTGAAACTGCCGCAGACCGACCGCAGGACAAATCGATAGACGTTCATTCCCCGCGGCGCGGTCGCCGGATCCTCGGGGGTGGCGACGCGAACGTGATGGCCCCGCACGTGTTCGACGATGAAGTGGCCGTAGGCGACACTGACCAGCAGCACCTTGGCCAGCGTTCGATCCAGCGCGGAGGCGCGATGACCGAGCTCGTGGGCGATCGTGATGCCGAGGCCGCCTGTCACCGTGCCCACCGCGAGCGCGAACACAACGAGTTCGCCCCAGGAAAGAGACGGCGCCGCCAGAACCGCTCCGATCAGCAGCACCGCCTGCAATGGCACCTGCGCCCGCGGGAGCCATCGCGCCAGCGCAGGATGCACGCGCGCAAACGGGTTCGGCGTCCGGGTGCCGACAGCCAGATCGAGCAGCGGAATCAGGATGAACGTGATCACGAGCGGCAACCACGGCACGCCGAGCTTCAGCCATGCGAGCGGCATTGTGGTGAAAAGCGCGAGGAATGCGATCGAGCTCAGCGCGATGACCATGCGTCAAATGGTGTGCGCGGAAGCGCCCGGATTCAAGCCGCCGGTGAAACGGCCGACGCAGCGCGCTGGCGGAGCGTCTCGAACAGGCACACGCCCGCCGCAACGGAAACGTTCAGGCTTTCCACGTGACCGGCCATCGGAATGCGCGCCAGCCAGTCGCAGTGCTCACGCGTCAGGCGACGCAGCCCTTCCCCCTCTGCGCCCAGCACCCAGGCGAGCGGGCTGACGAGATCGAGTTCATAGATCGACCGGTCGGCGTCGCCCGCTGCGCCGGCGATCCAGACCCCCGCCTGCCTGAGATCCTCCATGGCTCGCGCCAGATTCGTGACCGCGACGAGCGGGATAGCCTCGGCGGCGCCCGCCGCGGCCTTCGCAACAACCGGCGTCATCGCTGCCGACCGATCACGCGGCACGACGACTGCATCGACGCCGGCCGCGTCCGCGGTGCGCAGGCACGCGCCGAGGTTGCGCGGGTCGGTCACGCCGTCGAGCAGCAGGAGCAGCGTGTCCTTGCGCACGTCGGCCAGCAGGTCGTCCAGCGTGCGCGCCAGCTGCGTCGCTTGGCAGACGGCGACCACACCCTGATGCGGAACGCCGCCCGCAAGCCCGTGCAGGCGCTGCGCGTCCACGGCGATCACCTTGACGTCGGCCGCCTGCGCCCGCTGCAGCAATTGTTGCATGCGCCGATCGTGTCGCCTGGCGTCGACGTACAGTGCCTCGACGCTGTCGGCCGCATGCCGCAAGCGGGCGGTCACGGCGTGAAATCCGGCAATCGTCCGCTTTCCGTCGCTCATGCGCGTCCGCTCACCGGCTTCGGTGGCGCGTCTTGCCGCCACGCGGTCCGCCCACCCCGCGCTTGCCGGTGCGAGCGCGCTCGCGCTTGTCGACGTCGCGCAGCCGACGCGCGGCGTGCCGCGCCTGGCGCTCTTCGACGCTTTCGCCCTTGCGCGGCGGCGCCGTCGGCTTCGGCGGATGCGCAGGTGCCTGCAGCGACCTGCGATCGGTTGCACGCACGAGGCGGAAATCGATGCGGCGTGCCTCCAGATCGACGCGTGCGACCTGCACCGTCACGCGGTCGGCGAGCCGGAAGCGAAGCCCGGTGCGCTCGCCGCGCAGTTCGTGCAGCGCGTCGTTGAAGCTGAAGTACTCGGACCCCAGTTCAGACACGTGCACCAGCCCCTCGACGAAAAGATCGTCGAGTTGCACGAAGATCCCGAACGGCACCACTGCGTTGATGGTTCCGGCAAACGTCTCGCCCACGCGCTCGCGCATGTAGTAGCTCTTCAGCCAGGCCTCGACGTCGCGCGTGGCGTCGTCCGCGCGCCGCTCGTTGGCCGAGCACAGCAGGCCGAGCTTCTCCCAGTTCGTCAGCGCGTCGGCTCCCCGCCCCTTGCCTTCGCGCCGCGCCCGCAGCGCATCGTCGACCGCCGCGCTGCCGAATACCTGTGGCATGAATGTCGTGCGCCCGAGTATCGCCCTGATCACGCGATGCGTGAGCAGGTCCGGATAGCGGCGGATCGGTGACGTGAAATGCGTGTAACGCCGGAATGCAAGGCCGAAATGACCGGCATTGTGGGGACTGTAGATCGCCTGCTGCATCGAGCGCAGCAGCACGGTCTGCAGCAGTTGCACGTCCGGTCGCGCGCCGATCTTGCGGATCAGTGTCGCGTAGTCGGACGGCTGGGGATCATCGCCCCCCTCGAGGTGCAGCCCGAGCGATTTGAGCAGCGCCCGCACGTTCGCCAACCGGTCGGGCGTCGGTCCCTCGTGCACCCGGTACAAGGCCGGCTGTTCATGGCGCGCAACGAAATCCGCCGCGCAGACGTTGGCGGCCAGCATGCATTCCTCGATCAGCTTGTGCGCATCATTGCGCGTGCGCGGCACAATGCGCTCGATGCGGCCGTTCGCGTCGCAGACGATGTAGGTCTCGATCGTCTCCAGGTCAATCGCGCCGCGCGCTTCACGCGCCTTCGCCAGGACCCGATAAAGGTCGTACAGGTCGTTCAGCTGCGTGGCCAGCGGTGCAAGCCGTTGCGCGGCGGGGCTGTTGGGCACCGACAGCGCCTCCCACACTTCGGTGTAGGTCAGACGGGCATGCGAGTGCATCACGGCCGGATAGAACTGGTAGGCGCTGATCTCCCCCTTGCCGCCGACCACCATGTCGGCCACGAGCACCAGACGGTCCACGCGCGGATTGAGGGAACACAGCCCGTTGGACAGCTTTTCCGGCAGCATCGGAATCACGCGGCGCGGGAAGTAAACCGATGTCGAGCGGTTCTGCGCCTCGGCATCGAGCGCGCCGCCCGCGCGCACATAGTGACCGACATCGGCGATTGCAACGATCAGGCGCCACTTGTTGCGCCGTGCGCCCATCGGTTCGCAGTAGACCGCATCGTCGAAGTCGCGCGCATCCTCGCCGTCGATGGTGACCAGCGGGATATCGCGCAGGTCGACCCGATGGGCAAGATCGTCGTCCCGAACGTGGTTGGGCAGCGCCTCGGCCTCCGCGAGTGCGGCGGCAGCGAACTCGTGCGGCACCGCGAACTTGCGCACCGCGATCTCGATCTCCATGCCCGGATCGTCGATCGCTCCGAGCACCTCGACGACACGCCCGACCGGCTGCACATGGCGTTGCGGCTGCTGCACGATCTCGACCACGACCACCTGTCCGTGCTGCGCGGAAAGGGTGGCCCCGGACGGCACGAGGATGTCGTGCTGGATGCGTTGATCTTCCGGCACCACGATGGTCACGCCGCGCTCGTTGAGAAGACGGCCGACCAGCCGATTCGTCCGATGCTCGATGACCTCGACGATCTCGGCTTCGGTCCTGCCGCGTCGGTCCTGCCCGCTGACACGCACGAGAACGCGGTCGCCGTGCAGAACCTTGCTCATCTCATGCTCGGGCAGCACGAGGTCGGGACCGCCGTCGTCGCGAATCAGGAAGCCGTAGCCCTCGCGGTGTCCCTGCACCTGTCCCGAAAGCAGATGCGCGCGCGCCGACAACAGCAGCAGGCCGGCGCGATTTCGCACGATGCGGCCCGACCGCTCCAGTTCCGCCAGCTCGGCTTCAAACCCGGCCTGCTGTGCCTCGGCGATCTTCAGACGCTGCGCGAGTTCTCCCGGCGTCAGCGGCGCGCGCGCGTGGCTCAGCGCCGCGATGATGGAGTCGCGATCGACCGGGTGTTGCGTGGCTGTCAATGTCGGACTTTCAGGTTGTTTTGCTCGGGCCACAGTGCGGACGTCGTACGTGTCCGCAATTTGACATGCAGGGGACGCACCTTACAATTCGCGCCTCGCACCGTGCCCAGGTGGCGGAATTGGTAGACGCACTAGTTTCAGGTACTAGCGCCGCGAGGTGTGGAGGTTCGAGTCCTCTCCTGGGCACCACGACAAAGGCCGGCGGCAGCCGGCCTTTTGTTTCGGTGACCGGGAAGCGCAGCACCTGCGTGCTGCGCGCGAGGACTCGAACGCGCGCCTTGCAACACCGCGCCGCCGGCCCGCGGCCGGTCGACCTAATCTGCTCGAGGAGGCCATTCACGGACTTCGCAGTCGCGCCGCCAGCTGGTTCGGCCGCAACGCGTCGTATTCCTCGAATGGCTGATGGATCCATGGGCTCGTCGGCAGGAACTCCACGCAATAGTCGGGCTTGAACGCCGACAGCGCCTTGTGCCAGAGCACGGCGGTGCGTACTTCCGTGACGGCCGCAAATCGCGTCCGCAGATGCTCGGTAACCCGTTGCAGCGTGACACCGGAGTCGACGAGATCATCGATCAGCAGCACCTTGCCTTCCAGCCGGCCGCTGGTCATCGTGATGTACTCGGCGATGTCGAGCCGCCCCTGCTGGGTCCCGGCAGCCTCGCGATACGAACTCGTGGCGAGGATCGCGAGCGGCCGGTCGAAGATCCGTGACAGCACATCGCCGACGCGCAGCCCGCCGCGGGCGAGACAGAGGATCGCATCGAACTGATAGCCGGACTCGTGAATCTGGAGTGCCAGACGTTCGATCAGGCGGTGATACGTGTCCCAGCCGACGTGCAGGTGATCCATCGCGCCCGTGCCGCTGCGCTCAGTCGTTGAACGGCTGGCGCAGCACGATCGTCTGCTCTCGATCGGCGCCAGTGGAAACCAGGTCGATCGGCACGCCGGTGACTTCACTCAGGCGCTGCAGATAGCGCTGCGCGTTGGCGGGCAACGCGGCCCAGTCGCGCACGCCATGAGTCGTCTGCGACCAGCCGGGAAATTCCTCGTACACCGGCTCGCAGCGCGATACCTGGTCGGCGCCGTACGGCAGGATGTCGGTGACCGACCCTTCGTAGCGGTAGCCGGT
>JBAIYN010000376.1:0-7897 GCA_037915775.1 Burkholderiales bacterium
TCAAGAACCATGGCTACATGACCGGCCAGTTCGGCAAGAACCACCTCGGCGACCGCAACGAGTACCTGCCGACGGTGCACGGGTTCGACGAGTTTTTCGGCAACCTCTATCACCTGAACGCAGAAGAGGAGCCGGAAGATCCGCAATATCCCAAGATGCCGGAGTTCAAGAAGCGCTTCGGTCCGCGGGGCGCGCTGCGGTGCAAGGCTACCGACAAGGATGACCCAACCGTCGACCCGCGCTTCGGCAAGGTCGGCAAGCAGACGATCGAGGACACCGGGCCCATCACGCGCAAGCGCATGGAGACCGTCGACGAGGAGTTCCTCGCCGGCTCGCTCGACTTCATGGAGCGCGCGGTCAAGCAGGGCAAGCCGTTCTTCCTCTGGCATAACTCGACCCGGATGCATGTCTGGACGCGCCTGAGCCCCAAGTACGACGGCAGCACGGGTTACGGCGTGTATGCGGACGGGATGCGGCAACTCGACGACAACGTCGGCGCCCTGCTGAAAAAGCTGGACGATCTCGGCATCGCCGACAACACCATCGTGGTGTTCTCCACCGACAACGGCGCCGAGAAGATCAGCTGGCCCGACGGAGGCGCGACACCGTTCAGAGGCGAGAAGGGAAGCACGTGGGAAGGCGGCATGCGTGTGCCGCAGGTCGTGCGTTGGCCGGGATTGATCAAGCCCGGCACGGTCATCAACGGGATCATGTCTCACGAAGACTGGGCAGTGACGCTGCTCGCGGCCGCCGGCGAACCGGACGTAAAAGAGAAGCTCAAGAAAGGGCACATGGCCAACGGCAAGACGTTCAAGGTCCACCTCGACGGCTACGACCAACGCGAGCTGCTCGGTGGCACAGGACAAAGCCCGCGCAACGAGATCTTCTACTTCGACGACAACGGGAATCTCAACGCGGTGCGCATTCGGGACTGGAAGGCCCACTTTGCACTCCCTGGCGACTGGTTCGGGGCGGGTGACCCGGTGCCCCAGAGCTTTCCGAAGATTGTGAACCTGCGCATGGATCCGCTCGAGGACCATGTCCTGTACAACGAGTCGCCGATGGCGGCACGGTGGGCGGCGGACAAACTCTGGGCGTTCGTGCCCATGCAGGCGATCGTCGGGATGTTCCTGGAGACCTTCAAGGAATTTCCGCAACGGCAGAAGTCAGCCAGCTTCAACATCGACCAAGTCCTGCAGCGATTGCAGGAAGGACATGTGAGGGGCAAGTGAGCAGCCGACGCAAGGACTGTCCCACAGCCGCGTGTGATTGGAAAGGAAACTGAAATGGCGAAACAAGCCAAGCCCAACATCCTCGTCATCTGGGGCGATGACATCGGCATCTGGAACCTATCGTGCTACAGCCGCGGCATGATGGGGTACCGGACGCCCAACATCGACCGCATCGCGGCCGAAGGCATGATGTTCACCGATTCCTATGGCGAGCAGAGTTGCACCGCCGGGCGTGCGGCGTTCATCACCGGGCAAAGCGTCTTCCGGACCGGTCTGTCCAAGGTCGGCGCGCCCGGCATGGACAACGGCCTGCAGGCGCAAGACCCGACCATTGCCGAGCTGCTGAAGGCGCAGGGCTACGCCACCGGCCAGTTCGGCAAGAACCACTTCGGCGATCTGAACAAGTATCTGCCGACGGTGCACGGCTTCGACGAGTTCTACGGCAACCTGTATCACCTCAATGCCGAGGAAGAGCCCGAGGACCGGGACTATCCGGATCCCAAGATGTTCCCGATGTTCAAGGCGACGTTCGGTCCGCGTGGCGTGTTGCACTGCTGGGCGACCGACAAGGACGACCCCACGGAGCAACCGCGCTGGGGCCGCGTCGGCAAGCAGAAGATCGAGGACACCGGCCCGTTGACCCGCAAGCGGATGGAGACCTGCGACGACGAATTCGTCGCCGCTGCCAAGGACTTCATGACCCGACAGCATCAGGCCGGCAAGCCATTCTTCTGCTGGGTGAACACCACGCACATGCACCTGCGCACGTACACCAAGGCGGAGAGCATCGGCCAGGCGGGGCGCGGACAGTCCGCGTATCACGACACGATGGTCGATCACGACAAGAACGTCGGCGAACTTCTCGACTTGCTCGACAAGCTGGGCGTTGCCGATGACACCTTCGTGCTGTACAGCACCGACAACGGCCCGCACATGAACAGCTGGCCCGATGGCGCGATGACACCGTTCCGCGGTGAGAAGAATACGAACTGGGAGGGCGGATATCGAGTTCCGCTGCTCGTGCGCTGGCCCGGCAAGGTGCCGGCCGGCGTGGTCAGCAACGAGATAGTCCAGCACCACGACTGGCTGCCGACCTTCCTCGCGATGGCGGGTGACCCGCACATCAACGAGAAGCTCCTGCAGGGCCACGAGGCAGCGGGCAAGAAGTTCAAGGTGCACATCGACGGCTACAACCTGCTGCCGTTCCTCACCGAGAAGGGAACGCCCAGCCCACGCAAGGGATTCATCTACTTCAGCGACGACGGTGACCTGGTCGCCGTGCGCTTCGGCAACTGGAAGGTCGTTTTCATGGAGCAGCGCCGGACCGGGACGTTGGCGATCTGGTCCGAACCCTTCGTGCCGCTGCGCATGCCGAAGCTTTTCAATCTGCGGACCGACCCGTTCGAGCGCGCCGATACGACATCGAACACCTACTACGACTGGTATCTGTCGAAGGTGTACATGCTCGCGGCGGCCGGCACGATCGTCGAAGAGTTCCTGAAGACGTTTAGGGAATTCCCGCCGCGGCAACGTGCGGCGACGTTCACGATCGACCAGGCGCTGGAAAGGATGAAGGCATCTCTAGGCAGCGCCGGGCATTGACCAATGCCTCGCCGCGCGGGGCATCCCGCGCGGCGAGGCGAGGTTCAAACCAGAACCCGCTGACGAGGCATCCACAATGGATCAGACATCCGGCGAGCAGGGCAAATCGAAAGCCGAACTGGAGCGCATATCGGTCGAGCTGTCTTCGCGGCGCACCGGCATGTCGTTTCAGCGCACGCGAATGGCAGCCGACCGTACCCTGATGGCGATCATACGAACCTCGCTATCGCTGATCGGATTCGGCTTCACGATCTTCCAGGTGTTCCAGAAGGCCTACGAAGCGCAGATCCTGAAGAGCGCCTATGCGGCTCGCAACTTCGGCGAAGCCCTGGTCCTACTTGGCATCCTGCTGCTGGCCTTCGGCATCAGCAATCACATCAAGTTCATGCTCGAACTGCGGCGCCTGCGGGCGCAGATGAAGACCGAGGGTCTGATCCACGGCGAGAGCGCGTTTCCCGTGTCGGTGACGCTGATCGTCGCCGTGTTGCTGTTCGGGATTGGGTTGTTCGCCATCGTGAGCATGGTGTTCAACGTCGGGCCGTTCCATTGATGCGGAGATAGAACACCCGGGTCAAGGCACCGCCTCTGACGTTTCGTCTGCGGCACCCGCGCGCGCATGTCCTTGAGGCGAGCTGCCGCCCCGCTCAAGACGGGGCGGGTTCCCCTGCGGGAATTGCGCTGCGCGTCTGTCAGCGCCCTCTGTCCGGTCATTTCGCGATCGCGGCCGCCGCCTGACTTCGAGCGGGCGCTCTGCCCACTCGGGACGTGCTTTGACTTCGCTTCGCCGGCACCAACCGGTTGACGGGGCCGCGCACGAGCACGTACGGGACCAGCGCAAGCAGTATCGCCGTGAAAAACGCCTGCAGCGGCCGGACCTCGTGCATCACGATGAACTGGTAGACGATGTCGAGCGCGTAGGCCAGAACGAAGACCCGCGAAATGCTCTTCCATCCGTCCTGCACCAGATAACGCCGATGCTCCGCGTCGGTGAGCAGAGCCCAGCCATACGCGGGGCGTCCTGCTCGCGCGTCCTTTCGACCATCGCGGAGCGCGAATGCGAGGGCCATCAACGGCTGCAGGTACAGGCGAAACTGCATCGGGCCGTCGATACGACCGATCATGTCGGTGATGAATCTCGTCAGGAAATCTTCCATGAGACGTTGCCTCCGATCTCGACCGCCGTTGGTGTCTGCAATTCACGCCTCTCCGGCAGTACGGGCGATTAGACACTTGTTGTTTCGGACATTCACCGCGCCGCGGCGATCAACTGCAAGCGGATGAGGCGCGAAAAATCCTTTGACTTGTCCGCCGCCTGGGCGCGCGCATTGATTCGGCTGCGTCGCTGCAACTCAGCGAAAGGCACACTGGTATCGAGCCGGCCCGCCTCGTAGAGAAGCCTCGGAACATGCCCGCTTGCCAGCATCGCGAGCGTAAACGGCGGGTGGTCCGGGTTGACGCGCGAATGCACCCAGATGTTCGTCGTGCAATTGGTGGTCAGCGTGTTGTAGAACTCAGGGCGCTCCCTGAGCGAATTGATCTTGTCCATGTAGCCGAGAAACAAACGTCTCGCGTTTTCGGTCGGAACTTTCAGCCGGTAGAGATAGACGTCCTCAGCCGGATCGCGACGGTAGTTGGTGCGGACACGAATCACGTCCCGCTCATCCGCCACGACGTAGAACAATTCGTACTGCCGGAAGAATCCCGCCACCGACGAGTAGCTTTCATTTCTCTCCTTGCGCGTTTCGATGGAGACCGCCAGGTGATCACCACCCGCGAACCCGAAACTCAGGAACGTGTGCGCAATCGCGGGTCCCATCCAGTAGGAGGCGATCAGGTCTACCGAATTCAGTTGCTTCAGGTCGAAGGTCTTGTCGTAGTACGCGGGGGTGAAATCGGTCTCGCCGCGGTAGTCGAAGTTCCGGATGTTGTGCACCGTGACTCGATCACCAGCGACGGAGGCATGGGGCAGAACGGCGACCTCCGCCTGCCAATCGCGATCGTTCGAAGGCGCTATCGCACTCCACTGCCACAGCAGCACGAGGAACATCAGCAAGTACGCTGCGAACGCACGCCAACGCCAGCGGGGCGAGGTGAAACCGCCGAATGCGGCGAGCGAAGCTAGGGCAAACGCCGTGGCAAGAACGGTGCACAGAGTCCTGTTCGCGTGATTGAAGTAGTACAGGGCCAGCACACCCCAACCGGCCGTGAATAGCATGACTAGCCCTAGGAGAACTAGGCCGAGCCGCCGAGATGCTCGTCCGAGCATCGCCTTACCTTCCACTTAGGCACCGGGTCCGGCGGGCGTGCATGCCGTGCCCCGCAGCGCCAAGAGCATCATTTCAACCCCGCGGGTTCTGGTTGCCCCGGCCGCCGCTCTGCCATGGCCAGTGGCCTTCGACTTCGACGGTCAGCGTCCACCCTAAGGCCGTCCGCACGACGATCAGCAGACCGAGAGTCGCCAGATTCATCAGCGTCATCTCGAGCGCCACGGTGCGGATGATGTCCGCCGCAACCAGAAGTTCGAGACCGACGAGGAGGGACTTGCCCACCACGATGCGATAGCGCTCGAAGCCGCCTTCGATCTCGCGTCGCATGCTGATCAGCCACTGCACGGTTCCGAACAGGATGAAGGAAACCATGATCGCTACCGCAAGCGCCTCGATTCCATGCGCGGCCAGTTCTATGAGTTCGCGAAGAGATGGCATGCGCTGGATCTCTCGCTTTTGAGGTCCTTTGCCGGGCGCTCGCCCGCCTGATCTGGTTCGAATGGCCGCTTCGCAGCGACGGCGGGGCAGCTATTCACCTGCGCACTGCACCGGGCAGGGGCTCCATCATCTGGGTCACCACGGCATCGATCGAGGCTCCGGGGTTCTTGCGGGCTTCGTCGGAGACGGTGCCTTCGGCTGTCGCTTGCCAGACCAAGAGCTTCCGCTTCGTCTCGATCAGGTCGATGGTCAGCGTTCCCTCCCGGTAAGTGACGGTTTCGATCGTGGACGCGCCGAAGCCACCGTACAGTCCGCGGCGATAGCCGTAATAACCCCCCGGTGCCGGCGTGGCGCGGATCTCCTGCTTTTGCTGCACATTGGCGAAGAAATTGAGCAACACGTCGGGGGCGGTCTCACTGTAGACGTAACCCTTGGATTCCATTGCGCGACGGGTCGCGTCCTTCAGCCTCGTCGTGAAGACCGACTCATAGCCAGCCCTGTCCGTGGCCAGCGGCGAGAAGTAGCCGAAAGTCTTGTAGCTGCCGAAGTCGGCCACCGGATTGGTGTCCCGTCGGATCTCTGGACCGGTAGCGCATGCGACGAACAGAAAGCTGAAGATCGCGAGCAGCGCGTGGCGTGCATGTGCCACGAGGAAACGCATGGCCTTCTCCTCAAATTGACGCCGGTGACGCGTGCGCAACGGACACGGCAACGGGCTTCATATCCGGGACGAGGCTACTTCCTTTCGCACGCGTCCGCGTTGACCTGCGCCGCAAACGCTCAAGCTGGCCTGCGTGTCGGAGGTCGATCGACACGCTGCCAGTGCGCCACTTGAAGTCGGCGCTGCGCGCGATCCGGCAATCGACCAGGCGATTACACGCCCGCGCCCGGATTCGCGCAGCCAGGGGCAACGTGAGTCGTTTCGTTCGCGGTCGCCGCACGGCCTCGTGAGCGCTGAAATGCAGGGGTGTTTGGGTCATTCATCTCGCCGGTGGGTCGGCCCGTAAAGGCCGCGTCGCGGATGGTGGGGCGTGCGCGATACCCCGCGTCAGCGGCGAGCAAGATTTCTTCGCGGCTGACGCTTTGGCGCGACGCAGGGTCCACCGCGGCAGATATCACGATTGCTGAAACGCAATCTGCATTTGTCCCGCACGGGGAGAATTTTTCGGCGGACTTCAGAAGAGGCAAAGTCCACGAACGGAGCGAGGGCGCGGATAACCGTGAGAAGTGCTGCAAGAGACCTGGCGCTGATTGGGCTTCTTTTGCTGACCGTGGCGCGCCCGATGCCGCTGGAAGCGCAACAGAGCGCTGAAGAACTCGCGAAGGCGGCCCAGAACCCCGTGGCCAATCTGGTCAGCCTGCCGTTCCAGAACAACTTCAACTTCGAGGTCGACCCTAAGGGGCAGACGCAGAACGTGCTGAACATCCAGCCGGTCGTACCGTTCGTCCTGAATGCAGACTGGAATCTGATGACGCGCACCGTCGTGCCAGTCATTTCTCAACCGGACTTCTGCATGTCTGGTGGCGGGCACAGCGGCATCGGCGACATTCAGTTCTCGGCATTCCTGTTTCCGGGCCGGCCCACTTCGTCCGGGTGGATCTGGGGCGTGGGCGCAATTGCTCTGCTCCCGACGGCGGACAGCAAGGTGCTCGGGCAGGGCAAGCGCAGCCTCGGCCCGCCCGCCGTCGCGGCGCGCCTGATCAACAACGTCTGGTCAGTCGGCGGCGACGACGCGCGGCCCGACGTGAACCAGATGCTGATTCAGCCGTTCGTGAATTGCAGCGTCCCCGGCCACCCGGGTTTCTACATTGGCTCCTCACCGATGATTACGGCCGACTGGAAGTCAAACGGCCGTAACGTTTGGACGGTGCCCTCGGTCTGGGCGTCGGCCAGATTTTCCGCATTGGTCGCCTGCCGGTGAACGCTTCGCTCGGCGCATATAGCAACGTGGTCCGGCCCGATAACGCCGCGGCCTGGACGCTGCGCTTGCAGGCTCAGCTCCTGTTTCCGAAGCGATGATCGACGCCTGAATCATGCCCGGGCCCGTTTCTGTCGCCGTTCTCATTTCCACAGGGCCGGTAGGAATCCGGCACTTTGACGAACACAGAGGGAGAAGCATCATGATGAAACGCACCGCAAGGAAGCCGCGGATCGGACGTCCGGGCTTCGCGACCGCCCTGATCGCAGGGGTCATAGCTGCACTCAGCACCGGCGGTGCCAACGCAGGCGGCCTCCTGCTTTACGAAATCGGCACCGCCGACGTCGGCCTTGCATCCGCCGGCTACGGCGCGCGCGCGCAGGACGCGTCGACGCTGATGACGAACCCGGCAGGAATGACGCGGCTCGACGGCACGCAA
>JBAIYN010000497.1:0-2754 GCA_037915775.1 Burkholderiales bacterium
CCGGCCTCTGGACCGCGCTTTGTGGCGTCGCGCTGCTGTTTGCGGTTCACCTGTTCTATCTGTCGTTTCTCGGGCACTGGCTCGAGCAACCGCAGCTCGCGACGATCCCGGACGGCATCGGCACCTGGTCGGAGATCTTCACGCGCCTGTACAAGGCACGCCGCGCGAGCGAAACCGATGCGCGGCGCCTGCTGGAAGGCGAGGAGCGCTTCCGCCGCACGATCAGCGCGCTGCCGGAAGGCATCCTGCTGGTCGATGCTTCGCTGCAAATCGAATGGTGCAACCCGGTCGCGGAGCGGCATCTCGGGATCACCCTGCGCGGGGATCAGGGGCTGCGCATCACCAACCTGGTTCGCGACCCGGCCTTCGTCTCGTTCATGGCGTCGGGCAACTTCGATCAGCCGCTGGTGTTCCGCCCGCTGGTCAATCCCGCGCTGGTTCTTGCCGTTTCGGTGATCGAATTCGAGCCGGCGCGCATGATCCTAATCTCGCGCGACGTCACGCAGTCGGAGCGCCTGGACGCGATGCGGCGCGACTTCGTCGCCAATGTGTCGCACGAATTGCGCACGCCGCTCACAGTGGTGAACGGCTTCCTCGAAACGCTGCTCGACGCGCAGCCGCCGCTCGATGCCACCCGGATGCATCACCTGAACCTGATGCACGAACAGGCGAGCCGCATGCACCGGCTGGTCGAGGATCTGCTGATGCTGTCGCGGCTCGAATCGACTGAGACGCCGCTGTCCGAGGAGGAGATCGACGTGCGGCAGCTCATGCGCGAACTGGACGCCGAGGCGCGCGCGCTGTCGCGCGGCAATCACGTGATCAGCGTCGAAGCCGACGCGGCGCGAATCCACGGCAGTCGCGAGGAGTTGCGCAGCGCATTCGGCAACCTGGTGTCGAACGCGATCCGTTACACCCCGAGCGGAGGCCGCATCGAGCTGCGCTGGCGCGTGCTCGACGGCGGCGCGCAGTTCGAAGTCGAGGACAGCGGCATCGGCATCGCCGCCGAAGACATTCCGCGCCTGACCGAGCGCTTCTACCGTGTCGACAAGAGCCGGTCGCGCGAGACGGGGGGCACGGGTCTGGGGCTGGCGATCGTCAAGCACGTGCTGCTGCGGCATCAGGGCAGGCTCGAGGTCCGCTCCCAGGTGGGCCAAGGCAGCGTGTTTTCTGCGTGGCTGCCGCGCGCGCGACTGATCGAGGCCGAGAAAACGCGCCGCGCCGCCTGAGGGGCAAATTGCCCGGCCCGCGCGCCGCCGGTATCATGCGTTCCCTTCGGGGCGTAGCGCAGCCTGGTAGCGCACCTGCCTTGGGCGCAGGGGGTCGGAGGTTCGAATCCTCTCGCCCCGACCAGAAACTCCAGCTGCAGCGCTCCCTGCCCGGGAATACGATCTGCCCGTAGCTCAGCTGGATAGAGCACCGGCCTTCTAAGCCGGGGGTCGCAGGTTCGAATCCTGCCGGGCAGGCCAGAACGAAGTGGTGGCTGTAGCTCAACGGTAGAGTCCCGGATTGTGATTCCGGTTGTTGTGGGTTCGAATCCCATCAGCCACCCCACCAACTTCATTCGGTTTTAGCCCGTCCGCTTCCCGCGCGACCGTGCCCTGATTTGTGCCCTGGGGCACCCGGACCGGGTTTGCCCAGGCGCCGAGCTCGATGCCGGCGAAATGGGTGTAGGTCCGCACCCTCCGCGCATCCTTCGATCCGCCCAGCGCCTGCAGCACCCGCACCGGCGTGCCCGTCTTGGCATGCCACGTCGCCGACGTGCGCCGCAGGTCGTGCCATCGAAGCCTCGGCAGACCAAGCTCGGCGAGCGCCGCGTCAAGACTTCGACCGCTGCCTGTTATGCGGCAACGAACGAACTTACGTAGTCGGCGACGCTCAGCGGCATCCTGAGGCAGATCGACTTCTTCTGTTGCCGCGGCTGCAGGACCGTGTTCTTCGACCGGACCGCGTATCACGCAGGGGAAACGGCGGGTGTAATTCCGCGAGCGCCGGATCCCAAGACCTACAGCGGATGAAAATTGTTCGAGTCAGCGAAGCGCACGCGACCGCGTTGTCTCGATTTCTCGTTCGTTTCTGCGTCGGTTTCGATTGGCCGAGCGACGGTCGGCGTGATGCGGATTCGCCGCGCCGGCTGGCTGTCTCCAACGCGGCATACCGAACAGCGGGGGCACCTGAAGTTGATCGGAGGCGATAGGCAAAGCGAACCGGCTGCACCAGACTTGCTCGGAAACGACGTGTCTGGCGCAGTGAGCTGTCCCATGGATCTGAGCGCCGAAGCTTTTCGGGCGAAACTGGACGAAGTGCTGGCGAAGGCGGAGAGCACGGGGCTTGCCACGGTCGACGTGAACGCGGGCTACCTGCACAGACTGCTCGGGGGATACCCCGGCACGGACCATCGAATGTCGGTGTGCTGCGACGTGATGCGGCAGGCCTTATTGCCCGGCGATCAGGTGATGGTCGAGCCGCCCAAAGGCAAGGGAGCGTCGTTCATCGTGCGCTATCGGCTGCCGAGGGCGACCGTCCGGTGAATTCGGCGGAATAGCGCGCCAGCGCATTCGCTGCCTGCAAGGATGCCGGGTCGGAGTCTTCAGCGTCGCGTCGTTGGGATCTGCGGCGCGTCGAGAACGCGGCGAGCGAAGGCATCTACGGCGCGACGGCCGCAACAGGCAAAATCCGTGCGTCGTCGCGGAATCGTCGCGCGTTCGTCACTCCCCCGGATCGAGCCGAAAGTCGGGCATGTTCTCCTTGTCC
>JBAIYN010000132.1:0-9409 GCA_037915775.1 Burkholderiales bacterium
CGACCGCCAGCCCCGCGATGAGACCCATCGCGATCGCGAACAGCGTGACCAGCAACCCTTCGAATGCGAGCAGGCGCAGGATCTGTGCGCGCGTGACGCCGACGTGGCGCAGCATGCCGAATTCGCGCGTGCGCGCGATCGCCTGTGCAGAGAAGGTCGCCGCGATGCCGGTCAGGCCGATCACGATCGCGGCGATCTCGAGCACATAGGTCACCGCGAAGCTGCGGTCGAAGATGCGCAGGCTGATCGCGCGCAGTTCGCCGGTCTCGACGAACTCGGCGGTCCGGGTGTCGAGCGCCTGCTGCAGACGCGCGATCACATCGGCGGCCCGTGCCCCGGGCGCGAGCCACAGCGCGGCTTCGGTGCGCGATGCGTCGCCGGTCAGACTTTCGTAGTCGGCCTGCTCGATCGCGATCGCGCCGAACTGCCGTGCATAGTCGCGCCACACGCCGGCGACGACGAAGCGCTGCATCCGACCAGCGAGCGGAAGGTCGATCGTCTGGCCCACGCGCGCGCCGTACAGATCCACGATCGGTTCGGTCACCCACGCCGGCGGCGGCAGGCCGGCATGCCATGCGATCGCGGATCCGGTCAGCGGCAGCGAGCGCGCGGCGTCGCTGCGATCGATCGCGCGCGCGAGCAGCGTGACCGGCGCGCGCGTCGCGTCGAGTGCGATGCGCAGGCTGCGCGTGAACTCGACCCGCGCGACCTGCGGGTCCTTGCGCAGGCGATCGAGATCGTCTGCCGAGAACGCGACCGTCGATCCGCTCGCGGTCACGGGTCCGGCGCGCACGTAGACGTCGGCGGGCAGCACACGCGTCAGCCAGTCGTCGACCGATGCGCGGAAGCTGGCGACCATCGTGGCCATTGCCACCATCAGCGCGAACGAAGCGACGATGCCGGCGGCGCCGATCGCCGCGAAGCGCGGCGTGGCCGCCAGCCGGATCGCGGCCAGCCAGCGCGCGGCCGCAGCCGGCGTGCGCGCCCGTCGCGAAGCCAGACGCGCCAGCGGCGCGAACACGTACGGCGCGATCAGCGGCTTGATCAGGATCGCCGCGGTGAGCAGCAGCGCGATCGCCAGATACGCGAACACCGGGATCCCGCCGACGGGCGGCGCCAGAAGCAGTACGCCGGTCACGATGAGCAGCGCAAGCCCGGGCCACGCGCGTGCGGGGCGCGCGTCGGCATCGAGGCCGGAGCCGGACTTCAGTGCGAGCGCGGGCGTGTCGCGGGCAGCCTCGCGCGCGGGCAGCCAGCCGCCCAAGATCGCGGCCGCGACTCCCAGCACGAAGAAGCCAAAGGCGATGGCCGCATCGAACGCAAGGGCGGGCCGCGTGCCGGAGAAAAAGCCGCCACCGAGATCGCCGCCGAGAAGTTCGAGCGCCGCCGACGCGATGGCCACGCCCAGCGCGATGCCCAGGCCGCTGCCGACGATGCCGAGCAGCGCGGCCTCCAGGATCAGCATCCGCTCGACCTCGCCGCGGGTGGTGCCGATCACGCGCAGAAAACCAAGCTGCGCGCGTCGCGCCAGCACCGCCTGCGCCTGCAGCGAATAGACGAGAAAGGCGCCGGTGAACAGCGCCACCAGCGCAAGCACGTTCAGGTTCACGCGGTAGGCGCGCGACAGATTCGAGGCGCGTTCCGCCGACGCATCGGGCGCCTGCAGCGCGACGCCGGCCGGCAGTTGCAGGCGTTGCGCGAGCTGCGCGAGGTCGGTGCCCGCTGCGAGCTTCAGGTCGATGCGCGACAGGCGCCCGAGCTGTCCGAGTCGCCACTGCGCAAAGCCGAGGTCCATCGCGCCGACGATGGCACCGGCGCGCGCCGCGGGTAGCCGCCCGGCGACGCGCAGGCGGACGACGCGGCCGTCGACCTGCACGCCGATCGCGTCGCCGGGCGCGAGGCGGAACGCGTCGAGCGCGGCCGGCGACAGATACAGGCCGTCGCCGAGCAGCGCGAAGCGATCACCGCGTGCCGGCGCGCCGACCCACTGCGGCTCGATGCGTGCGGCGCGCAACACGTCCACGCCGGCGACGGACAGCGTCTTGCCGCGCAAACTCTGCGGTTCGGCCAGCGCCACATCGAGCATCAGCATCGGGCTCGCCAGCTCCACCGCGGGGTCGGCCGCGACCCGCTCGAGCAGGCGCTCGTCGAAGGTCCCTGCGGGGCCGGGCGCGCCGGCGATCGAGGCGTCGGCCTCTCCGCTCACCTGCCGCAGCGCCGCCGAGAATTCTGCGAGCGCCGACGTGTTGATCAGGTGCACCGCGAAGCCGAGCGCGACGCCGATCGCGATCGCGGCGATCTGCACGATCGCGCGCAACGGATGCGTGCGGGCGTAGCCACCGATCACGTGCGCCAACAGCCAGAGCATCGGCGCAGTCTATGCCGTGATCGAACCGTTTGACTGCGCTTCGCCGCGCGGAGTATCGTGCGCCCCTCTTTGAAACGCCCGGAGATCGGATTGGGACCTGAGCCTAGTCGAAGTCGCTCCGCCGGCGGACCCGTTTACCGGTAAGGCTCTGCGCCAAAGACCGGCCCCGGATCCGCACGTCGGACCCGAGGTCGGTGCAGCCGCCGATGCCGCGGCGGCCGTCACCTGCCGCATCGATTTGACCTGAAGCGCATCCGCGTTTGCCGGTATGCGCGATGCTGCGCGCGGGACTCCAGCGCGCCGTGGAGTGACGCATGGTGACGACAAACTCCGTTGTCGATTTCTTCCGAGCGGTGTTCGGCTTGCGCAGCGTGGGCGGGCGGCCGGCGGCGCCCAGCCCGTCGTTCGGCCATCTGGCCGAGATCGCGCAGCTGACACCGGAGGCAGCGCTCGCCCGGCTGGAAAGCTCCGACGAGGGATTGCTCGAACGCGAATCGCTGGAGCGCCTGGAAAGGTACGGCCCGAACGAGGTCGCCCACGAGGCGAAGAAACATCCGCTGCGGCGGCTCGCGGAACTCTTCGCCAGCCCGCTGCCGTTGCTGCTGCTGGTACTCGCGCTGGTCGCCGACCTGACCGGCGAAGCGCGCGGAGCGATTGTGATCACGCTGATGGTGATCCTGTCCGTGCTTCTTTCGTTCGTGCAGGAGTTCCGCTCCAGCCGCGCCGCCGAAAAGCTGCGCGCGATGGTTCACACCACGGTGAGCGTGCTGCGCAAGGACGTTCGCAAGGGTGTGCCCGAAGAGGTCAACCGCTACTTCCAGGTGCAGCTGCGTTACGAGGAGCCGAGGAAGGTCGAGATTCCGCTGGCGCGCCTGGTCCCCGGGGATGTCGTCACCCTGTCGGCCGGCGACATGATTCCGGCGGATGTTCGCGTGCTGAGTGCGAAGGACCTCTTTGTCAGCCAGGCGGCTCTGACCGGCGAATCGCTGCCGGTCGAGAAGTTCGCCACGCCGGCGCGCCCGGGCACGACGCCGCTGGAACTCTCGAACATCGGGTTCATGGGCACCAACGTGATCAGCGGCACGGCCTCTGCGGTCGTCGTTGCCACCGGGCGCAACACGTATTTCGGTTCGATTGCCTCGACACTCACCGCCTCGCGCCAGCTGACCAGCTTCGATCTGGGCGTCAATCGCTTCATCTGGCTGATGATCCGCTTCATGGCAGTGATGGTGCCGCTGGTCTTCCTGATCAACGGCCTGTCGAAGGGCAACTGGCTGGAGGCGTTCCTGTTTGCGCTCGCCGTGGCGGTCGGGCTCGCGCCCGAAATGCTGCCGATGATCGTCACGATCAACCTGGGCAAGGGCGCGCTGGCGATGGCGCGCAAGAAGGTGGTCGTCAAGCGCCTGAATTCGATCCAGAACTTCGGCGCGATGGACGTGCTGTGCACGGACAAGACCGGCACGCTGACGCAGGACAAGGTGATCCTGGAGCGGCACGTCGACATCTTTGGCAAGGACAGCGACCGCGTGTTGCAGTATGCGTATCTGAACAGCTACCACCAGTCCGGCCTGAAGAACCTGCTCGACGTGGCGATCCTCGATCATCTGGAGGTGCACGAGGCACTCGAGGTCAAGCAGCATTACGCCAAGACGGACGAGATCCCGTTCGACTTCCAGCGCCGGCGCATGAGCGTGGTGGTGGAGAAGGACCACGCAACCCATATCCTGATCTGCAAGGGCGCAGTGGAGGAAATCTTCTCCGTCTGCACGTCGGTGGAACGCGACGGGCAGCGCGTGCCGATCGAGCCGGATCATCTCGGCGATCTGCAGGAGGTGATCCGCGAGCTGAACGACGACGGCTTCCGCGTGATTGCGGTTGCGTACAAGGAGGTACCGACCCGCGCACAGCCGTATGCAATCGCCGACGAATGCGACCTGACCCTGGTCGGATACATCGCATTCCTCGACCCGCCGAAGGAAACCGCCGCGGCGGCGCTGAAGGCGCTGGACCGGCACGGCGTGCGGGTCAAGGTGCTGACAGGCGACAACGACGTGGTGACGCGCAAGGTCTGCCGTGACGTGGGGCTCGATGCGCAGCACGTTCTGCTCGGGGCGGAAATGGAGAAGCTCGACGACCGCGCGCTCGACGCGTGTGTCGACGAGGTGACGGTATTTGCCAAGCTGTCACCGCAACAGAAGGCGCGCGTGATTGGCGCGCTGCACCGCCGGGGCCACGTGGTCGGTTTTCTCGGGGATGGCATCAACGACGGCCCGGCGCTGAAGGCGGCCGATGTCGGCATCTCGGTTGACAGTGCGGTCGACATCGCAAAGGAGTCGGCCGACATCATCCTTCTCGAAAAGAGCCTGCTGGTGCTGGAAGCCGGTGTCCTGGAAGGTCGCGCGGTGTTCGGCAACATCATCAAGTACATCAAGATGGGGGCGAGCTCGAACTTCGGGAACATGTTCAGCGTGCTCGGGGCGTCCGCCTTCCTGCCGTTCCTGCCGATGGCGCCGGTGCAGATCCTGCTGAACAACCTGATGTACGACTTCTCGCAGACGGCGGTGGCCACGGATAACGTCGACCGCGAATACGTCGAGCAGCCGCGCAAGTGGGATATCGGCAACATCGGCCGCTTCATGCTGTTCATCGGACCGATCAGTTCGATCTTCGATTACGCGACTTTCCTGACGATGCTCTATGGGTTCAATGCATGGAACAACGAGGCGCAGTTCCAGACTGCCTGGTTCGTCGAGTCCCTGCTGTCGCAGACGCTGATCGTGCATGTGCTGCGAACGAGCGGGTTGCCGTTCCTGCACACGCGGCCGAGCCTGCCGCTGGCGATGACGACCTTGACGATCTGCGCGGTCGGCCTTTGGCTGCCCACCTCGCCATTCGCAGGTGCGCTCGGCTTCGTGCCGTTGCCGCCTGGATTCTGGGGGGCGCTGATCGTGATTCTCGCTGCTTACCTCGGTTTGACGCAGCTGGTGAAGACCTGGCTGATCCGGCGCTTCGGGCTCGATTGATGACGAGCCAGCGGTCAGACAGGATGCAACCGACCGTGTTCGAGCCGCAGCACCCGGTCGGCCGTCTGGGCCGCATGCAGTGAGTGTGTGACGAGCACGCCGGCCGCGCCGAGGGTCCGGATCGTGTCGGCGATCAGCGCCAGCACGGTGTCGGCCGTATCGGGATCCAGATTGCCGGTCGGCTCGTCGGCCAGCAGCAGCGCCGGCCGATGCACCAGTGCGCGCGCGAGCGCCACGCGCTGCAGTTCGCCGCCGGAAAGCTCGCGCGGCAGCGACGACTCGCGTCCGCCGAGGCCGACGCGGGCGAGCAGTTCGCGTACGCGGGTGGCGCGCTCGTGCTCGGCCACGCCGAGCAGCACCAACGGCAGCTCGACGTTCTGGGCGACGGTCATGTGCGGCAGGATGTGGAACGCCTGGAACACGAAGCCGATCCGCACGCGCCGCAGCCGCGTGCGCGCGTCCTCGTCGAGCGAATTCAGCGAGCGGCCGTCGATGTCGATGCCGCCCGCGTCGGACAGATCGAGCCCGGCGATCAGGTTGAGCAGCGTCGACTTGCCCGACCCGGATTCGCCGATGATCGCGACGTATTCACCCGCGCCGACGCGCAGATCCACGCGATCGAGAATCGTGCGGGCACCGAAGCGCTTGCCGACATTCGTAAGCAGCAGCATGCGGCCGATTCTACGGAGCGGGCTCTAGAATCCGCGGATGACTGCCACCGTTCCCGTGACGATCGACGACGTCCGCGCGGCCGCCGAGCGCCTGCGCGGGCAGGTCGAGAACACGCCGTGCCTGCATTCGCGCACCCTGTCGCAGATCACGGGCGCGGAGGTCTACCTGAAGTTCGAGAACCTGCAGTTCACTGCCAGCTTCAAGGAGCGCGGTGCGCTGAACCGGCTGAGCCAGCTCGACTCCAACCAGACCAGACGCGGCGTGATCGCGGTGTCGGCCGGCAATCACGCGCAGGGTGTCGCCTACCACGCGCAACGGATGGGCGTGCCGGCGGTAATCGTGATGCCGCGCTTCACGCCGATGGTGAAGGTGGAGCGCACGCGCGGGTTCGGCGCCGAGATCGAGCTGGTGGGCGACACCTTCGATGACGCGAAGGACGAGGCGCTGAAGATCGCGGATGCGCGCGGGTTGACGCTGGTGCACCCGTACGACGACCCGGCGGTGATCGCGGGGCAGGGCACGATTGCGCTGGAAATGCTGGCTGCGCAGCCGCAGCTCGACTGCCTGTGCTTGGCGATTGGCGGCGGCGGGTTGATCAGCGGCGTGGCGGTTGCGGCGCGGGCGCTCAAGCCGGGCATCGAGGTGATCGGGGTGCAGACCGAGCAGTTTCCGGCGATGTATGCGTTGTTCAAGGGCATGCAGATGCGATCGGCCAACGCGACGCTGGCCGAGGGCATCGCGGTCAAGTCGCCCGGCCTGATCACGCGCGAGATCGTGCGGCGGCTTGTGACCGACATCGAGCTGGTCGGCGAGGGCGACATCGAGCACGCAATCGTGTTGCTGCTCGAAATCGAGAAGACCGTGGTCGAGGGCGCCGGGGCGGCACCGCTGGCCGCGTTGATCCGGCACGCGAAGCGCTTTGCCGGCCGGAAGGTCGGGCTGGTGCTGGGCGGCGGCAACATCGACCCGATGGTGCTCGCCGACATCATCGAGCGGGGCATGGTGCGCGCCGGCCGGCTGGCCCGCATCCGCGTGGCGACGCGCGACGTGCCCGGCGAACTGGCACGCGCGGCCACGATCATCGGGACGACCGGCGCCAATATCGAGGAAGTCGAGCACCAGCGCGCATTCACGACACTGCCGGCGCAGAACGCGCAGCTCGAGATGGTGCTGCAGACACGGGGACCGGAACACATCGAGCAGATCCTGCGCGCCCTCAAGGACGCAGGTCTGCCTTCGGAGCTCGACACCTACTGACCGGCTTGTCTCGACCTGGCGCAAGGAGCAGCGACGCCGGTGCCGACGCGGGTGACGAACTTGCTCTAGGTCAGCGAGGTCGCGGCCGCGCGGTTGTAGCTTGCGCCCATCATGGTCGCGGCTCGGACCAGCAACAAGAAGGAGAAGGCGAAAGGTGGGACCGCTGCGCGCAAGGGGATGGCGCGCTCGCGATCCGGCTGGGAAGGCAAGCTGCGTCCCGAGCTGCAGCCGCGCGTCGTCCGTGATCCGAAGTTCGGCGATCGACTGCTGATCGCCACGCCGCTGCTGATCGGCGAGGAGGTCGCGCGCATCGGTCGCGGCGACGTCATCACCTTCTCCGACCTGCGCGCGCGCCTTGCGACGCGCTTCAAGGCGGACCGGACCTGCCCGCTGACCACCGGCATCTTCGCCGCGATTCTTGCGGGCGCCGTCGGCGAGGACATCGCGCGCCGCCGCAAGCCGCGCTGGCCGATCTGGCGGCTGGTGCGGGACGACGGCGTATTGAGCCCGAACTGGCCGCTGGACAGCCGCTATCGGGCTGCGCTGCTCAGGGACGAAGGTCTGCGCGTGACGCGTGACAAGCTGACTTGGCGCGTTCTATCCGATGCGCCACGCGCCAGGAGGAGCGTCGCCCGCGCATAGGGCGCCGGACGGGAAAAGAAAAGGGGCCGTATGGCCCCTTTCTCGTTTGAGGGCGACGGGCGTCGCCGATTTCGGTCAGGCGAAGGAGAAGTTCGCCATTCCTCCGCCCACATACGCGAGCTCAACCGTCGTCAGTTCGATCGGCTCCGGCAGCGTTAACGTGGCTTCGGCTCGCTGGTCCTGTTCTTCGACTTTGATCAGAGTTGCATCCATGATCGGCTCCTGTCCGTAGCGACGTGACAATCAGGCGAATGAGAAGTTGGCCATGCCACCGCCGACATAAGCCAGTTCAACCATCGTCAGCTCGGTCAATTCGTTCATAACGTCGTGTCCTTCGGTCCGGACTTCCTGTTCGTCTGTGTTGACCAGCATTGCATCCATGACAGCCTCAGCGTTTAGGTGAATGACGAAATCAGGCGAAGGAGAAGTTGGCCATGCCGCCACCGACATAAGCCAGCTCGACGGTTGTCAGCTCGGACAAGGCCTCCGGTGTTTCGGCGGTTTCCGCCCGCGGGATGACATCGAAGTCCTGGGTCAAAGTGGCGTTCATGTGTGCTCCCTCTCGTTTCAAGCAATCAATCGGACCGTCCATTCGGTGCCTTCTGGACACCGCCGTTGGCACGTGATTAACTTGTATTTCACGATCCGCCGCCATTACTAGTTTCTGGTACGCGATGCCATCAACGCAGGACTTTCTGACCCAGCTGAACGAGTTTTCTGCTCGGATCGGTGCGGCGTCTGTCGCAGAAACCGAGGCGTGGCTGGCTGAAACATCCCGCATCCTAGCTACCGCATTGGCGTCACCCGGCCCGCAGACGCCGTTGCTCTTTTCAAACGCTCACGAGGCCCTGCGCCGCTTGCCACCCAATGTGGTCACGTCAACGCGGGTTCAGGCCTTGCTTTCGGTTGCCCAGTTTCTGTACGTCTCCGGGCAGCCATTCGCCGGTCTCGATCCCGCGGCCGACGCTGTCGCATGCGCGCGCCGCCTTGGAGACGCAGGAGATCTGCGACGGGCTTTGACATTTCACGGAATCATTCTTGCTGATACCGGAAATCTGCCGGGTGCAATCGAGTGCTTCGCGGAGGCGCTCGAGGTGGCGCGCGAAAGCGGCGATACGTTTGGCGAGGGGTCTGTTTGGAACAACTTGGGCGCGACGCTCATTTATGCCGCGCAATATGCGGAGGCGATTGGATGTCTTGAGCGCGTAATCGAGCTTGCGCAGACCGACCAGCGTCTGTCGTCGATCCGATTGCAGGCGCTCAGCAACATTGCCCTCGCGTCACTGCATCTGGAAGACTTTGCCAGAGGGCTACGGGCCGCAAAGTCGGCGGTCGAAGCCGCGGCCGATCCAAAGACACCCACCGAGCTGCTGTCCCGCGTGCTGAGCGAGAGCTATTACACGCGTCTTCTTCTCGAAGTCGACAGCCTCGAGCGCGCCAAGGAACG
>JBAIYN010000406.1:0-8649 GCA_037915775.1 Burkholderiales bacterium
GCGTACATCGGTCGCATCCGCACGCTGGCGCGCGCCGTTGCGCAGAGCTACTACGAATCCCGCGAACGCCTCGGATTCCCGATGCTGGGCGAGGCGGCGCGACGGGAGGCGGCGTAATGCCACACACCTCCCTGCTGATCGAACTGCAGACCGAGGAGCTGCCGCCAAAGGCTCTTCGCGGCTTGTCCGACGCGTTTGCCGCCGGTATCGAAAAGGCGCTGCGCGCACGCAACTTTCTCTCCGCCAACAGCGACGCGACCGCATTCGGCGCGCCGCGCCGGCTCGGCGTGCACATCACGCACGTTGCGGCGAAGTCCCCGGACCAACCGTTCAAGCAGAAACTGATGCCGCTATCGGTCGCGCGCGACAAGGCGGAAAACTGGACCGCCGCGTTCCTCAAGAAGCTCGAGGCGCTCGGCGGTGGTCATCTCGCGGCGCTTCCGCTCGGCACCCACGAGGGATCGGACGCGCTTCTGGTGGAAAAGGACGGCAAGACGGAGAGCGTGTTCCTGAAGATGGTGGCCGGCGGGCAGCCCCTGATTCGCGGCCTGCAGGAGGCGCTCGACGAGACGATCGAGAAGCTGCCGATCCCGAAGGTGATGACCTATCAGCTCGCCGACGGGGCCACCACGGTGCAGTTCGTGCGGCCGGCGCACCGGCTGGTCGCGCTGCACGGACACGAGCCGTTGCCGGTGCACGCGCTCGGGCTCGTCGGCGGCACCAAGACGTTCGGACATCGCTTTCATTCGCGCGGCGAAATCGCGGTGCACGCGGCCAACACCTACGAAGAACAGCTGGAGCGCGAGGGCAAGGTCATCGCATCCTTCGACAAGCGCCGCGGGCGCATCGCCGAACTGCTGCGCAAGGCCGCCGCGGCGCTTGACGCGCAGGCGCTGATGCCGGAGGCGCTGCTCGATGAAGTCACTGCGCTGGTCGAGTGGCCGGTCATCTACGAATCGGGCTTCGAGGCCGAATTCCTCACGGTGCCGCAGGAGTGCCTGATCCTGACCATGCAGCAGAACCAGAAGTATTTCGCGCTGAAGGATGCCGATGGCCGTCTGCTGAACCGCTTCCTGCTGGTGTCGAACCTCGAGACCGAGGACCCGTCGGCGATCGTGACCGGCAACGCGCGCGTCGTGCGCGCACGGCTGGCGGATGCCAAGTTCTTCTACGACCAGGATCGCAAGCAGACGCTGGAATCCCGCATTCCGGGCCTGGCGAGCGTGGTCTACCACAACAGGCTCGGCTCGCAGCTCGAACGCGTCGAGCGCGTCACCGGCATCGCGGTCGAGATCGCCAAGGCCCTCGGCGTCGACGAGACGCACGTCGAGCGCGCGGCGCGGCTTGCCAAGGCCGATCTGCGCACGTTGATGGTCGGCGAGTTCCCCGAACTGCAGGGAATCATGGGCACCTACTACGCGCGCCACGACGGCGAAGCCGATGACGTGGCCAACGCGATCGAGGAGCACTATCGCCCGCGCTTTGCCGACGACGACCTGCCGTCGTCGATGGTTGGCACCTGCGTTGCGCTTGCCGACAAGCTGGAAACGATCACCGGACTGTTCGGCATCGGTGAGCAGCCAACCGGCGACAGGGACCCGTTCGCGCTGCGGCGTAACGCGATCGGCGTTCTGCGCATCCTGATGGAACGGCGGATCCGGCTGCCGCTCGACCAGCTCGTCGGCGGAGCCTTCGCGGGCTTTCCACGCGGCCGGGTCGGCGATGCGCACACCGACGTGATCACTTTCCTGCTCGAGCGATTGCGCGGCCTGTTGCGGGAGCAGGGGTTCAGTGCCAACGAGGTGGAAGCCGTGTTGCGCATGCGTCCGGTCCGAATCGATCTCGTCCCCGCACAGCTGGCGGCGGTGCGCGCGTTCATGCAGCTCGCCGAGGCCGAAAGTCTGGCCGCCGCGAACAAGCGCATCGGCAACATCCTGAAGAAGGCGGGCGAGGTGCCGGGCAGCTTCGACCCGGGGCTGCTGTTCGAGCCGGCCGAAAAGGCGCTCGCGCACGCCTACGCGGAGGTCAAGCCGGCGGCGGACCGGCTCCTCGCGCAAGGCGACTACACCGGCATGCTGAAGTCGCTGGCACCGCTGAAGGATCCGGTGGACCGCTTCTTCGACGACGTGATGGTCAATGTCGAAGATGAACGCCTGCGCACCAACCGGCTGGCGCTGCTGGGGCGGCTGCACGCGCAGATGAACGTCGTCGCCGATCTTTCCGTGCTCGCCGCCGGCTGAGCCGCGCGTCATCCACGCCGGGTCGCGAGCGCATGAACCGCATCGCAATCTTCATCCGCTCCGCGCTCTATCTGCTGCTGCTGATCGTCTCGGTCGCGCCGTGGTCGGTGGTCGTGCTGGCCGCGTACGTGACGCCGGTGCGAACACGCTACTGGCTGTGCACGCGCTGGACCACGTTCGCGATCTGGGCCGGGCGCGTGTTGTGCGGCATCCGCTGGCGCGTCGAAGGTTGGGAGAACCTGCCGGACGGGCCGGCGATCGTCCTGCCGAAACACCAGTCGGCCTGGGAGACCCTGTGGCTGCCGTCGTTCCTTCCGCGCGAGCTCACCTTCGTCTACAAGCGCGAACTGCACTTGGTGCCGTTCTTCGGCTGGGGAATCGCTTCGCTGCACATGATCAACATCGACCGCAGCAAGGGCCAGGACGCGTTCGAGCAGGTGGTCACGCAGGGTGTCGAGCATCTGCGCGGAGGCTGGTGGATCGTCATCTTTCCCGAGGGCACGCGTACTCCGCCGGGATCGACGCGGCGCTACAAGACCGGGGGCGTCCGCCTCGCGGTGCGCACCGGCACGCCGGTCGTGCCGATTGCGGTCAACAGCGGTGAATGCTGGCCGCGCAAGGCGTTCATCAAGACGCCGGGAGAGATCACGGTCGTGATCGGCAAGCCGATCTCCCCTATAGGCAGGAGCGTGGAGGAGATGGCTGCACTCGTAGAATCGTGGATCGAAACCGAGATGCGGCGGCTGGCGCCGCACCGATACACCGGCCCCTACAAGGCCGGGCGCGCCGCCGCGGTCGCGTCCGGCGCAAGCACGTGAAACACAACGCTCCATTGGACGCACAGCAGCTGACGTTCGCATTCGATGCGCCGGCCGCGCCTGTGCCGCATCGCGAATCGCCGCGCGGCGCCGGTCGAGGCGACGGCAGGCGCTGCATCGCGCTCGATCAGGAACTGATCGACTACCGGCTGCGACGCGCGCGCCGCCGTTCGATCGGGTTCCAGATCGACGACGGTGGACTCACCGTCAGTGCGCCGCGCTGGGTGCGACTCGCCGAAATCGAAGCGGCCATCGTCGAGAAGCAGCGCTGGATCCGCACCAAGATTGCCGAGTGGCACGTGTGGCGCCGCGAGCGTCGCCTGCACGAAGCGAGATTCGCCGACGGCGGCGTGCTGCCGTACCTCGGCGCGCATGTCACGCTGCGCCTGCGTGCGGAGGCGATCGCCACGCGCCTGCACGACTCGCCGCGCACGCGCGAGCTGCACCTCGCTCTGCCCGCGCACGCGGAGGAGCAGCAGGTGCGCGACGCGGTGCATGCGTGGCTGCAGGGCGAAGCGCGGCGCGTGCTCGGCGAGCGCATCGACCGGCTGGCGGCGCCTCTGGCCCCACGACTGCGCGGCTGGACGCTGTCGTCGGCGCGTTCGCAATGGGGTTCCTGCACGCACGACGGCCGCATCCGGCTGAACTGGCGTCTGATCCACTTCTCGCTTCCGGTGATCGACTACGTGGTCGCACACGAACTCGCGCACCTGGCGGAGATGAACCACGGCGCGCGCTTCTGGCGCGTGGTCGGCGAACTGCTGCCGGGATTCGAGCAGGCACGCGACGAAATCCGCGGCGTCGATCTCGGCGCGCTGTCGTTCTAGCCTGGCCGCAAATCTGTCCGCCCTACCCCACCTCGAGGACCGAATGCGAATCCTTCACACCATGCTGCGCGTCGGCGACCTGCAGCGCTCGATCGATTTCTACACGAAAGTGATGGGCATGCAGCTGCTGCGCACGACCGACCGGCCCGAGCAGAAATACACGCTGGCGTTCGTCGGCTACGGCAGCGAGCGCGAACACGCGGTGCTCGAACTCACCTACAACTACGGCGTCGACAAGTACGACATCGGCAGCGGCTACGGTCACATCGCGATCGCGGTGCCAGACGCATACAAGGCCTGCGAGGCGATCCGCGCCGGCGGCGGCAATGTGACGCGCGAAGCCGGCCCGGTGAAGGGCGGCACGACCGTGATCGCGTTCGTCACCGACCCGGACGGCTACAAGATCGAACTGATCCAGGAGCGCGCGCAGTAGCTCACGCGGCGACCTGCGCTGCGAGCGCGACGAAGGCCGGCACCGGGAGCGCTTCGGCACGCGCTCCCGGGTCGACGCCCGCGGCGCGAATCCCGAATTCGCTCAGCAGGCCCGACAACGCATTGCGCAGCGTCTTGCGCCTCTGGCCGAACGCCGCCGTGACAACCCGCGCGAAGCATTCCGCATCCACGGCCGGCAACTCGTCCGCGGCGAGCGGGACCAGCCGTACGATGGCCGACTGCACCTGCGGCGCCGGAGTGAATGCGCCCGCGGGCACGATGAAGAGCCGGGTCACGCGGTAGCGGAACTGCAGCATCACCGACAGCCGCCCGTAGTCGGACGACCCGGCAGGGGCGACGACGCGGTCGGCCACCTCCTTCTGCAGCATGAAGTGCTGCGCGAGCACGCGCGATGCAGCCGGCAGCAGCGCGAACAGCAGCGGCGTGGAGATGTGGTACGGCAGGTTGCCGACGATCTTCAGCGGGCGCGGGTCGGCCGCGGCGAAATGCGCCCAGTCGAACTGCAGCGCGTCGCCCTCGATCAGTTCCAGCTGGTCAGCTGAGAAGCGCGCGCGCAGGCGCGCGGTCAGATCGCGATCGATTTCGATGCAGGCGATGCGTCCGGCGCGCTCGATCAACGGCGCGGTCAGTGCGCCCAGGCCGGGACCGATCTCGACGATGCGGTCCCCGTGCCGGGGATCGATCGCATCGACGATGCGCTGGACGTAGTGCGCATCGTGCAGGAAGTTCTGCGAGAACCGGCGCCGTGCCCGGTGGCCCAGCATGTCAGCGACGCGCGAGCGCGGCGGCGAGCTTCAGCGCTTCGATCATGCTGCCCGCATCGGCGGCGCCGGTTCCCGCGAGATCGAGCGCGGTGCCGTGGTCGACGCTGGTGCGCACGAACGGCAGGCCGAGCGTGACGTTGACGCCATGGCCGAAGCTCGCATGCTTGAGCACCGGCAAGCCCTGGTCGTGGAACATCGCCAGCACCGCATCGAAGCGCGCGAGCTGATGCGGAACGAACATCGTGTCCGCCGGCAGCGGACCGATTGCATCGATGCCGCGGGCACGCGCGGCAGTGATTGCTGGGGCGATCACCTCGATCTCCTCGCGGCCGAGGTGTCCGCCCTCGCCGGCATGCGGATTCAGTCCCGCCACGCCGATACGCGGCGCCCCGATGTGGAAACGAGTCGTCAGGTCGCGCTGCATCACGTCGAGCGTGGCTGCCAGCGATTCCCGCGTGATGGCCTGCGGCACCGCGGCCAACGGCAGGTGCGTGGTGGCGAGTGCGACCCGCAGCGAACCGCCGACCAGCAGCATCACCACGTGTGGCGTGCCGGTTCTTTCCGCCAGGAATTCCGTGTGGCCGGTGAATGGCACGCCGGCATCGTTGATCACGCTCTTCTGCACCGGCGCCGTCGCGATCGCCGCCGCCTCGCCGCGCCGACAGGCGTCGACGGCACGCTCGAGCGTCGCGAGCACGTAGCGGGCATTGCGCACGTCCAGCCGCCCCGGCACCGCCGGCGCCGCGAGCGGCAGTTGATCGATCGACACGCGCGCAGGCAGCGGCCACGCGATCCCCAGCGCCTGCGCCCGTTCCGCGAGCATCGTTGCGTCGCCGAGCAGCGTGCAGCGCGTGTCGACCGCGAGCACCGCGCGCAGCGAGATCTCCGGCCCGATACCGGCCGGCTCGCCGGTCGTTATCGCAAGCATCGGATCACGGATCACTAATCGTCCAGCCGATACTCGACGTAGGTCCGGTCGCGCAACTGCCGGAGCCACTCCTGGTAGGCCTCGTCCGACTTGCGATCGCGCAGTGCCTGGCGCGCGGCGAAGCGGTTGCGCTCGACTGGTGACGCCTCGGTGCGGCGCTCGAGCACCTGGATCAGATGCCAGCCGAACGGTGTTTGCACCGGCTCGCTGATCTCGCCCGGCTTCAGGGCGTTCATCGCGCGCTCGAATTCAGGCACCGTGTCGCCGGGGTAGAGCCAGCCCAGGTCGCCGCCCCGCGTCGCACTGCCGTCGACCGAATGCAGGCGCGCGAGCTGGCCGAAGTCCTGGCCGCCCTTCAAAACGCGATCACGCAGGTCGTTCAGGCGGCGCTTCACTTCGGATTCGGGGGTCAGATCGGACACGCGCAGCAGGATGTGCCGTACATGCGTCTGCACGACCGGGCCGGTCGCAAGCTTGCCTTCGACCGCGTCGCGCCTGCCAAGCAGCTTCAGGATATGGAAGCCGCCCGGACTGCGCACGATCGGCGCCAGCTCGCCGGGCTTCAGTGCCTTTACCGCATCGAGAAAGATGGTCGGCAATCGCTCGGCGGTGCGCCAGCCCAGGTCGCCGCCCTGCAGGGCCTCCGGCGCATTCGAATAGCTGGCCGCCATGCGCGCAAAGTCGGCGCCGGTGCGCAGCTGTTGAAGCAGGCCCTCGGCGCGCTTGCGCGTCTCTTCGATCACGTCGGTGGTCGCATTGTCGGGCACGCGCAGCAGGATCTGGCCGATGTTGTATTCGACGGTGCCGGCCGCGACGCCGGCCTGCGCGGCGAGGAAGTTGTCGATCTCGCCTTCCGACACCTGGATCTTGCTGTCGACCTCGCGATCGCGCAGCCGCGACATGATGATCTCGTCGCGGACGTCCTCGCGGAAGTGCGTGAACGTGATGCCCTCGGCTTCCAGCCGCTCGCGGAACACGGGCAGCGTGACGCTGTTCTGCTCGGCGATGCGTGCGATCGCGGCGTTGACCGTGGCATCGTCGACCCTGACCCCGGTCTCGCGCGCCAGCTGCAGCTGCGCACGGTCGGTGATCATCCGCTCCAGCACCTGACGCCGCAGGACGTCGGGCGCCGGTAGCGTGATGTTCTGGCGCCGCAGCTGCTGCTCCACCATCCGGACGCGCCGCTGCAGTTCGTTCAACGTGATCGCCTCGTCATTGACGACCGCCACGATCCGATCCATCAGCTTGAGCTGAGTCCGCGCGGGAGCTGCATTCTGCGCCAGCGCGGCACCGATCGACAGCACGGCGAACAGGCACAGGGCGACGCTTCGCGCCGCGAATTTCAACTTCATTGGTTACTCGTAGATGTCGAAGCGCCCCGGCTCGCGGGGAGGCGGATTGATGACCTGGTAGCCCGGGATATTACGCCGCAGCTGCTCGATCGGACTCGTGCCGATCGAGGCGAGCCCATTGAGCTGCAACTGGAAGAAGAAGGCCGTGGTCGCGGTTTGCGCAGTCGTCACGAACCGGTGCGCGACGAGGCGGAACACCCAGCAGTCGGCCTTGTATTCGAAGCCTCCCAGCAGCTCGACCCAACGCGAATCGAGCCGGGAATAGTTCGCGCGCCCGACCGCGTACCAGCGCGGCGACAACGGCCATTGCCCCGCCACGTCGATCTGATTCAGCTGGTCCGCCGTGTAGCGATAGGCAATGCTCAGGACCGACGCCGGACGCGGCTGCCAGCGCACCGCGGCATTGGCGTTGACCAGCGCGCCCTGCTCCGTCGAGTGATCCAGCGCGATGTCGGTGGTCCAGTGGCTGGTCAGCCTGCCGCTGAGGGCGAACAGGATGTCGGACGCGCGCCCGGTGCGCACGGCGCCGCCCGGCAGCGTGACACGCTGCGACCCGAAGTAGAAACGCTGTCCGATCAGCATGCGCAGCCGTTCGGCGCCCGAGTTCGGATCGAGCACGCGGCTGGCGATCGCGGCGGTCGTCTGGTTCGCTTCGGCGATGCGGTCGCCGCCGACGAACACGTTCTCGGTGAACAGCTGCGCAAAATTGAAATCGGCCAGCGCGCTGTCGAAGTTGGGCAGGTTCGACTGGTTGCGGAACGGGACGTACGCGTAGTACAGGCGCGGCTCGAGCGTCTGCACCGAAGGCGCGCCGAACCAGCGCACGTCGCGCTCGAACACCAGCCCGGCGTCGACCGAGGCGATCGGCAGTGCACGCGTGGGATGCGCGTCATCCGGATGCAGCGCCGGGTCGAGCGAATACATCGTCGCATTCCATTGCAGCTTCGGGATCACGAAATAGGCCGGCGCCAGCCATGGGTACGAAATGCTCGGATTGACGATCACGCGCGAGCCGGTTTCGAGCGTCGGATGCTCGAACTGCGTCGCGTCCACCGCGAGCGCAACATCGAATCCGCGCCAGTCCGTATCGCTTGCATTGAAGGTGAGCTGCGGCACCCGTTCGTACGGCTTGACCACCGGCGCCAGCGGATCCTGCAGCGTCTGGTTCTTCGTGATGCGCAGCGCCGTATTCCAGTAGGTGCGGTTGAACCCGACGTAGCCCTCCTGCGGCAGCACCGACTGCGAGGCGGCCACGATGCTGCGCGAG
>JBAIYN010000692.1:0-6778 GCA_037915775.1 Burkholderiales bacterium
ACGTCGTCGTCGAACACTACGGCTATACGCGCGAGCAATTTCTGGAGATGACGTTGTTCGACATCCGCCCGCGTGAAGACTGGGAGGAGGCACGCGTCGCCGCGCAGAATCCGGAAGATGCCTGGCGACACCGATCGAAGTCGTGGCGCCACATCCGTGCCGACAGCTCGGAGATCGAAGTCGAGACCTACGGCAAAACCATCCTCTACCAGGGCAAGCCAGCCGTCATGGTCGCCCTGATCGACGTTACCGATCGCAAGCGCGCGGAGCGGCGGATCGAGCATATCGCGCTGCACGACGCGCTGACCGATCTGCCGAACCGTACCGCGCTCGACGCACACGTCACAAAGATGCTGGCGCACGGACAGGAGACCGGCGCGCGTTTCGCGGTGCTGTGCATCGATCTCGATCGCTTCAAGGAAATCAACGACCTGCACGGCCATTCGGTCGGCGATCTCGTACTGTGCGAGGTGTCGCGGCGGCTGCGCCAGGCCTGTGGCAACGCCTTCCTGGCGCGGATCGGCGGTGACGAGTTCATCGCCATCATGGCGGAGACCGAGCAGGACCGCCAGGCTGTTGCGCAACTGGTCGAGCGGCTCGAAGCCGTGCTCGACGCCGACGTCGAGGCAGCAGGCCACGCTTTCCAGCTCGACCTCAGTGTCGGCATTGCGATGTTCCCGAATGACGGCGCCGATGCCACCACGCTGGTTGCCAACGCTGATGCCGCGCTCTACCGCGCCAAGCAGGAAGGGCGCGGTACCAGCCGTTACTTCACGGCGGCGATGGACCAGCAGCTGCGCGCCCGGCGCACGCTCGAGCGCGACCTCGGCGGTGCGATCGCGCGCGGTGAATTGTTCCTCGACTATCAGCCGCTGGCGCGCGCCGATGGCGAGATCGTCGGCTTCGAGGCGCTGGCGCGCTGGCACCACCCGCTCCGCGGCCTGGTGTCGCCCGCCGAGTTCATTCCGGTTGCCGAGGAGAGCGGCCTGATCACCGAGATCGGCGAGTGGGTGTTGCGCGAAGCGTGCCGTGAGGCGGCGGGCTGGCCGGTGCCACTCCGCGCCGCCGTCAACGTCTCGGCGATCCAGTTCCGCCGCGGCCAGCTGCAGCAGACCGTCCACGCGATCCTGTTGGACAGCGGGCTCGCGCCGGAGCGGCTCGAGCTCGAGATCACCGAAGGCGTCCTGATCGAGAATGTGTCGCGCGCCGCTGCGATCCTGCGCAATCTGAAATCGCTGGGCATCCGGATCGCGCTTGACGATTTCGGCACCGGTTACTCGTCGCTGGCCTACCTGCAATCATTCCCGCTCGACCGCATCAAGATCGACCGTTCGTTCGTCGCCAAGCTCGAGCGCAATGGCGGCTCGGCCGCGATCGTACGCAGCGTGATTGGTCTGGCGCGCGGCTTGCGCCTGCCGGTGCTGGCCGAGGGTGTCGAGACCGAACAGCAGCGCCAGATTCTTGCGCAGGAAGGCTGCGATGAGATCCAGGGCTATTTGATCGGTCGGCCGGCGGCGATCGAGCGGTACGCTGACAGTGTCGGGCGGGCAGCTGTGGCGGTGCTGGCTTCGAAGGCGGGATAGACGACGCGCGCGTCAGCGCAGCAGCGGCAGGACAGCCGTCGCCGCCAGCACCACGGCAAACACGACATTGGCGACGCGCGAGATCATGGGATCGCGCAAGGATCGCGACAACGACGCGCCGGCAAGGACCCAGGCGAAGTGAATGACGACGATCATGGCTGCGAGAATCGCGACCTTGAGCAGCGCGTCGAGCGCGTTCGATCCAGCGACCAGTGTAGACGCGGTGAACACCGCGGCGATTGCGAACCACGCCTTGGGGTTGGCGATCGCCAGCACGAAGCCGGGCGTGAAGGACGGGCTCGGGACGTCGGCCGGCTGATCCTCAAGCGGCGGCGCGGTCGCGATCTGCCAGGCGAGATAGAGAATATAGACCGCCGACGCGTAGATCAGGACGTGGCCGAGCACCGGCAGCGACAGCAGCATGGCAATCAGGCCGGTGGCCACCGCGACCAGCACGGCGCTGGTGCCGAGCATCAGGCCGAGTACATAGACCAATGATCGCCGCAGCCCGAACGCGGCGCTCACCGCCAGCGCGCTCATCGTCGATGGGCCCGGACTGCCCATCACCACAGCCGATGCCAGGATCAGGGTCAGCAGCGGCTGGAGCGGTTCCGACACAGGCATCGTGCTTGTGGCTACCGCCGGTTCTGCCTGACGGCGGCGACCATGCGCTCCAGGATCATGTCGAGGATTTCTGTCGACGTCGCGAAGTTGAACCGCACGAACTGGGTGTGACCGGGCTCGAAGGTTTCGCCGGCAGAGAAGCCGACCTTGGCGTGCTCCAGGAAGAAGTCATAGGCCGATGACTTCAGTTCGAGCCTTTGACAGTTGAGCCAGGCGAGGTAGGTGGCTTCCGGCTTGATCACGCGGATCGCCGGGATTTCCTTCGCCAGCACGTCGAGCACATGATCGCGCGCCTTTTCAAGGTGCGCCATCACCGCGTCGAGCCACGGCTTGCCTTCGTCCCAGGCCGCAACCGTCGCGTCGATCCCGGTGATGTTGAGCTGGCCCAATAACCGCCCGGGCATGCGCTTGTGGAAGCGGGCCATCAGCTCCGGCGTACCAAAATGCATTACGCCGCAGCGCAAGCCCGGAATATTGAAACTCTTGGTCGCCGAGGTCAGCGTTACCGTGCGCGCGGCAATCTCGGGGCCGAGCGAAGCGATCGGGATGTGCTGCAGTGGCTCATAGACGAGATCGGCATGGATCTCGTCGGACACGATGATGAGATCGTGTTCGATCGCGAAGCGGCCGATCGCGGCGAGCTCGTCACGGCTGAACACGCGCCCGGTCGGATTCTGCGGGCTGCACAGCAGGAAGACCTTTGTGCGGGAGTCGACGAGGCCCTTCAGTTCGGCGAGATCGTGGCTGAAGCGCGAACCGGTATCGCGCATCCACAGCGGAATCAGCTTGCGCTCGGTCGAGGTGATCGCCTCGCGGAACGGCGGATAATTCGGCACCTGCAGGATCACGCCGTCGCCGGGATCGGAGAATGCCAGCACGGTGGCAAAGGTGCCTTGCACGAGATCGGCGATCGCGACGACCTGGTCGGCCGAGGTGTCCCAGTTGAAGCGCCGCTTCATGTGCCGGACAAAGGCATTCTTGACGTCCTGCTCCGCGCGCTCGCCGTTGCGCTTGGGATAGCCGTAGTCCTGCTGCGCAACGATCTTTTCCACCGCCGCCTTGATCGGGGGCGCGACCGCAAAGTCCATCTCGGCGACGAACGCCGGGATCACATCGCCAGGATGCAGATGCCACTTGTTGTTGCGCCGCGCACGCAGGAAATCGATCGGCAGTTCGAAGTCAGATGCATTCACCGAATAGGTCCCCCGCTTGAGAAGAGCATGAGTAGCGCCGTCCAATGCACATCACGTGCCAAGGGCAGAAGAGAATCATGAGTTCAGATCCACCGGCACGGCAGCGCCGGGCTGGTTCTGCGGCATGGCGATGTGTTCCTCACGCAACTTCAGCCGCAGCGTGAATTCCGGCGGGAACAGTTCGAGATAGTTCGGGACACCGAGCGCCCGCGCCGCGTGCGCCGGCCAGTCGGAGGAGTACATCAACTCGCGCGCCATCGCGACGAGATCGATATCGCCTTCCTGCAGCAGCGCCTCGGCCTGCTGCGGCTCGGTGACAAGGCCGGGCGCCATGGTGAGCATGCCGGTCGCTTCCTTCACCGCCCGTGCGTAGGGCACGTGATGCCCGGGAATACGCGGCACCGCGCGTAACGTGGAGTTGCCGGTGAGCCCGCCCGACGAGCAGTCGATCAGGTCGACGCCAAGCGCCTTCAATTCCCTCGCAAGCGTGACGGTATCGTGCAGCGTCCACAATCCGCCCTTGCCGTCGACCGAGGAGACGCGGAAGAACAGCGGCTTGTCGGCGGGCCAGGCGCCGCGCACCGCTTCGGTCACCTCGAGCGCGAAGCGCATGCGGCCTTTCAGGTCGCCGCCATAGGCATCGTTGCGGCGGTTGATCACCGGCGAAAGGAATTGCTGGATCAGGTAGCCGTGGGCGCCGTGGATTTCGAGAATCTCGAAGCCGGCTTTCAGCGAGCGCGCGGTCGCGTCGGCAAAGGCCTGCACCACGTCCTGGATGTCGCGCTGCTCCATCGCCCGCGGCAGCGGCTTGCCGTCGATCGGGGTCACCGCGCTCGAGGAGATCGACTGCCAGGCATCGCCGCCTTCGGTCTTGTTGTGCTCGGCGAGCGCCTCGCGGTTGAACAGCGGCCCGCGCTCCGACGCACGCGCGCCGGAATGGCCGAGCTGCATTGCCGGCACGCCGCCGAACTCCTTGACGAATTTGACGATGCGCGCGTATTCCGGCACCTGGTCGTCGCGCCAGAGCCCCGCGCATTTATGGGTCTTGCGGCCGCGATCCTCGACCGCGGTCTCCTCGTAGAACACGATGCCTGCGCCGCCGATCGCGTAGCGTCCCATGTGCACGATGTGCCAGTCGGTCGGCGAGCCGTGCTGCGATTGATACTGGCACATCGGCGACACCACGATGTGGTTGCGCGCCGTGACGCTTTTCAGGTGAAACGGCTGGAACAGTTTTGGCAGCGTCATCGGGTCCAGGAATTCTTTCGGATCGGAGCGGTCATCGCCGCTGGAGCAAACGAGGGGCGATCATACACAAACGATTTCATGCGGGGCAGGGGCTCTGCGCAGCCCTGTTCCCAGCTGCGGTCAGGCCTTGCCATCAATCGAACTCCGTCAGGGTCTGCATGCAGGCGGCGATCAGGCTCGCGTGCTTGCGCGGGCCTTCGTTGTTGAACAACAGGCCCTGGCCGAACAGGAACGCGTAGAACAGCGTGGCGCGGGCCTCGGCGTCCACGGCGCTCAGGCCCAGCTGTCGATAGAGCTTCGTTACAGTGCGCAGACGCGCGGCATCGACCTTGGCCGCCGCTGCCGCGGCCGCCTCGTCGGTCCGCGCCCACTGCCTGACGGCGAGTTCGATCGCCATGCCCTCGGCGTTGGCGCGCTCGGTATAAAGCCTGATCAGCCCGCGCAGGCGCTCCAGTGCGGTCGCGCCGCCAACCCTGGCGTGCTGTTCGATCGCCTCGACCCGGCCCTCGCTCCAGGCCGTCAGCATGGCGTCGAGCAGCTCGCGGCGATCCTTGAACCGGCGGTAGAATCCGCCCTTGGTGATGCCCATGCGCTCGGCGAGCACCTCGACGCGCACGCCGGCGATGCCGTTGGCGCCGAGTTCGGCCAGGCCCACGGTCACCCAGTCCTGTGCCGCGTATTCCTCGGTCGCCTTGGGGTTCATCGTCCGCTGCAAAATTTTCCCGAAATCGTGATACGGTACCGTATTGCCAATCCGGCCGCTAGTGATACGGTGCCGTATCAGGTCAGGATTCCGTGACCTTTGCGCTTTTGCCGGGAGCGTTCAATAAATGACCCCGATCGTTACCTACCGCGGCACCGTGTTTCCGTGGCACTGCGACCACATGGGCCACATGAACATCATGTACTACGTCGGCAAGTTCGACGAGGCCAACTGGAACCTGTTCGCCGCGCTTGGCATGACGCCGTCCTATCTGCGCCACGGCGACCGCGGCATGGCCGGCGTGCAGCAGAACATCGCCTACAAACGCGAACTCCTGGCCGGCGACGTGGTCGAGGTACAGAGCCACGTGCTGGAGATGCGCGATAAAGTCGTGCGCTTCGTTCATGAGATGTACAACAGCGAAACCAGGGAGGTCGCGTCGTCGTGCGAGATCACGGCGGTGCATCTCGACCGTCACTTGCGCCGGGCTTGCGAGTTCAGCCCGGACATTCGCGCCACAGCGACGAAGCTGATGGCTTCATAGACATCCGCGGGGCAGACCATAGGACCAAGAAAATGCCGAATCCCGTCATCACCTTTTACTTCGACGTCCGCAGCCCGTATTCCTATCTGGCGTGGGAGCCGGTGCTTGGCCTGCCCAATGAGTTCGCGGTCGACGTCGAGGCGCTGCCTTACACCGTGGCATTGGCCGATGCGTTCGGCACGCCGGAAACGCGCGACGCGCGCGAAGTGCGCAAGATCAAATACACCTACATGGACGTCCGCCGCTTCGCCAACGAGCGTGGACTGATCATTCGCGGCACGGTGAAGATATGGGACCCGCGCATCGCCCACGCCGCCTATCTTTATGCCGGGCAATCCGGCCGGGCACGCGCACTCTATGACCGGCTGCTGCCGAAGTTCTGGAATCGCGAATTCGATATCGAGAGCGCCGACAACTTCGTAGCGCTGCTTGGCGAGGTCGGCGCCGCGCCGGAAGGCTTTCGCGCCTATCTCGACGGCAAGGCCAGCGGCGATCTCGCGGCGATCGTCAACGCGGCCGACGAGCGCGGCGTGTTCGGCGTGCCGACCTGCATCTTCAATGGCGAGCTGTTCTGGGGCGCCGACCGTGTCGACGTGCTGAAGAAGCGGCTGGTCAAGGAGGGGTTGGCGAAGCGGCGAGGCTGATACCGCGGGCGCCAGCACCCTTGTCGTCGATGCGGCCGTCCGCAGCAGCGATCGCGCCGCTGCCGATCTTACATCGTCCCTGACCGACGCGATGTTGCGCACCGCGCTCGGGCGCATCCGCGCGCTGATCGGGGCGACCAGCTGCTGATGGTCGCGCTGTGGCTGATGCTCGCCTTCATGCGAGCGAAGGAACGCTGTTCTTCGTCCGGCTATGCCCGGCCGCGGCGCTTGGGGTCGCG
>JBAIYN010000530.1:0-1851 GCA_037915775.1 Burkholderiales bacterium
TCGGAAGGCAGCCTTGGCTCGTACATGGTGTGCTGACGACGGCGCAGGCGGCCACGACGGTTCCCGGTTCCATCGTCGCGCTCTCGCTCGGAATGTACCTCGCGCTGTATGCGGTCCTCATCACCGCCTATGTGTCCGTGCTGTTCTACCTGGCCCGCCAGGCGGGACGTGAAGAGCCGAAGCAGGCGCCTGCCATCGGACCGAGCGCGCCGCCACTCGCAGGAGCGGGAGCGAATGGCTGACCTGCCGACACCCGATGGCTGGCTGCCGTTCACGTTCATGGCGCTGATGGGCGTCGCGATGCTGGCCTACGTCGTCCTTGACGGCTACGACCTCGGCGTGGGGATCCTCCTGAGACGAGCCGCCGAGGACGAGAAGGATCTGATGATCGCTTCCATCGGGCCGTTCTGGGATGCGAATGAAACATGGCTCGTGCTCGGGATCGGAATTCTTCTCGTGGCCTTTCCGCTCGCGCACGGAATCATCCTGACGTCGCTCTATCTGCCCGTGGCCGTGATGCTCCTTGGCCTGATTCTCCGCGGCGTCGCGTTCGACTTTCGCGCGAAGGCGCGCGCGCACCACAAGCGACTTTGGGACCGCGCCTTCTACACGGGTTCACTGATCGCCTCGCTCGCTCAAGGCGCGATGCTCGGCCTCACGGTTGTGGGCTTCGAGTACAGCCTTCGCACTCTTGCATTTGCGGCGCTGATCGGTATGGGCCTCGCTGCGGGATACGCGCTGCTTGGCGCGACCTGGCTGATCATCAAGTCGGAAGGGGTGCTCCAGTTGAAAGCCGTGCGATGGGCGCGCGCCAGCCTGTGGCTGACGGCGCTCGGCATCGCGGGCGTTTCGATCGCCACGCCGCTCGTGAGCGCGCGCATCTTCGAGAAGTGGTTCTCGCTGAGCGTGCTGCCCCTCCTACTGCCGATCCCGCTCGCCACTGCCGTTCTGTTCTTCATCGTCGAGCGATCGCTCCGTCGCCTGCCGAAACGCATCGGCGATGGCAACGAGTACGGCGCTTGGATCCCGTTCGGAGGCACTATCGGTATCTTCTGCCTCGCGTTCTATGGCCTCGCCTACAGTCTCTTTCCCTATCTCGTAATGGACCGCATCACGATCTGGCAGGCGGCGGCCGCGCCGGAATCGCTGAAATTCATCCTCGTCGGCACTGCCGTCGTGCTGCCCGCGATCGTCGGTTACACGGCCTACGCGTACCGCATCTTCTGGGGCAAGACCCGCGCACTGACGTACGGTTGAATTCGAGCCTCGAGCAGCGCCGCACAGCCGTCGCTGACTTCCCTGACGCGTCCGCAGCGCGACGCCGCCACTCGGCCGATTCGAAGGCAAGTCGAGGGTCTCCCGCCGCAGAATGCGAACAGGCGCTCAGTAGTCTTGCTGAGGAGAGTCGTCGTCTCGATCACATCCGCCGCCCCGAGCAAGGACGCCAGGACGTGGGATTACCGAGCGGACCAAGCTCGACATACGATGGATATTCGTTGCTAAGCACGCCTGAACGAGTACGCTCGGCGAGTGCGATCCGTACCTCGGCACTTGCCGGCAACCCCGCTCAGAACCTGACGAAGGGATGCAAGCCATGCGTGAAGTCAATGAGCGTCGAGCCATCGTCCTGAGAGCGTTACTTGGCGGCCTCGCTGTCGCGTGCCTTGGAGCAACGTTCACGGCTTGCAGCAACCGCAGCGAGCCACCGGCAAGCAGCTTCGGCAAGACGGGCGGGCAGCTGCTGGTTCGATCAAAGAACATTCAATGGGGACCGGCACCGCCCAGCCTCCCCGCAGGCGCCAAGGCCGCGCTGCTGCAGGGCGACCCCAACGACTCAGGCCGATATGTCGT
>JBAIYN010000554.1:0-2972 GCA_037915775.1 Burkholderiales bacterium
CGCCGTACTGGAGTGCATCGAGCAGGAAGCCGAACTTGGCGCGCGCCTCCTCCGGGCCGATCTTCAGCGCGCGGAACACCTTGCTCTGCACGTCCTCGCGGTGGATCCGCACCGAGCCGCCGCCGATCTCCCAGCCGTTCAGCGCCATGTCGTAGGCCTTGGCCAGGCACTTGCTGGGATCGGTCTCGAGAAAATCGAGATGCTCGTCCTTCGGGCTGGTGAACGGGTGGTGCGCGGCCACGTAGCGCTGCTCTTCCTCGTCGAACTCGAACATCGGGAAATCGATCACCCACAGCGGGCGCCAGCCGGCCTCGGACAGCCCGTGCTTCTTGCCGAATTCGCTGTGGCCGATCTTCGTGCGCAGCGCGCCCATGCTGTCGGCGACGATCTTGGCGCGGTCGGCACCGAAGAAGACCAGGTCGCCATCCTGCGCACCGGTGCGCTGGAGGATCGCCGCGAGCGCCGCGTCGTGCAGGTTCTTCACGATCGGCCCTTGGAGTCCGTCGCGGCCCTTGGCTTTCTCGTTGATCTTGATGTACGCGAGCCCCTTGGCGCCGTAGATCTTGACGAACTCGGTGTACGCATCGATCTCGGATCGAGGCATCTCTCCCCCGCGCGGAATCCGCAACGCCGCGACGCGCCCGTCCTTCATCTCCGCAGCGCTGCGAAACACCTTGAACTCGACGTCGCGCACCGCGTCCGTCAGTTCGGTCAGCTCGAGCTTCACGCGCAGGTCGGGCTTGTCCGATCCATAGCGGCTCATCGCCTCCGTGTAGGTCATCACCGGGAACGGGTTCGGAAGCTGCACCTGCATCGTCTCGGCGAACACCGTGCGGATCATCTCTTCCATGATCGCCCGGATCTCCTGCTCCGAGAGGAACGAGGTTTCGATGTCGATCTGCGTGAACTCGGGCTGCCGGTCGGCCCGGAGGTCCTCGTCGCGGAAGCACTTGACGATCTGGTAGTAGCGGTCGAAGCCGGCGATCATCAACAGCTGCTTGAACAGCTGCGGCGACTGCGGCAGCGCATAGAACATGCCGTCATGCACGCGCGACGGCACCAGGTAGTCGCGCGCGCCTTCCGGCGTGCTCTTGGTGAGCATCGGCGTTTCGATGTCGATGAAGCCGTGCGCGTCGAGGAACTTGCGCACCGCCATCGTCACGCGATAGCGCAGCTTCAGGTTGTTCTGCATCGGGATGCGGCGCAGGTCGAGCACGCGGTGCGTCAGGCGCGTGGATTCCGACAGGTCCTCCTCGTCGAGCTGGAACGGCACCGCGACCGACGGGTTCAGGATCTCGAGCCGCGTGCACAGCACCTCGACCTGTCCGGAAACGAGATTCGGGTTCACCGTGCCCTCTGGCCGCTGGCGCACCTGCCCCGTTATCTTCAGACAGAACTCGTTGCGCACCTTCTCCGCCTGCGCGAAGACCTCGGCTTGCGCGGGGTCGCAAACCACCTGCACCAGGCCCTCGCGGTCGCGCAAGTCGATGAAGATGATGCCGCCGTGGTCGCGGCGACGATGCGCCCAGCCGAACAGGGTGACGGACTGGCCGATGAACCTGGTGTCGACCAGGCCGCAGTACTCGGTACGCATGGATGCTCCGGAAGAAATCAACGGTTATACGAGGTCGCGCCGTGGCCGGACGATCCCGGCGTTTCGCGAATCAGCGCCGCCGGCCTCATCGAGGCCGCCGTGCCCGGCGTCACCACGCCGAGCGACACATGGAACTTGAGCGCGTCGTCGACGCTGACGTCGACCTCGCGCACGCGCTCCGCCGGCATCAGCAGCACATAGCCCGACGTCGGGTTCGGTGCGGTGGGCACGTAGACCGTGACCAGATCGCCCTTCAGCTGCGCCGTCATGGGCGCGCTCGGCTCGCCGACGATGAAGGCCAGCGTCCACTGCCCGGGCTGCGGGAATTCGACCAGCACGACCTTGCGGAAGGCGTTGCCCTTGGGCGACAGCATCGTGTCCGATACCTGTTTCACGCTGGCATAGATCGAGCGCACGATCGGGATCCGGCCGAGCAGGCCCTCCCACCAGAGCAGCAGGCGTCGGCCGACGAAGTTGCGCCCCAGCATGCCGGTGCCCAGCACGACGACAAACGCCAGCAGCGCGCCAAGGCCCGGAATGCGGAACCCGAACAGCACCTCCGGCCGCCATGCCGGCGGCAGCAGCAGCAGCGTCTGATCCATCCAGCCGATGATGGTGTCGAGGATCAGCAGGGTGATCGCGAGCGGCACCCAGATCAGCAGGCCGGTGATCAGGTACTTCTTCATCGAGGGAGGGTACCCGGGGTCGGAAACAAAAAGCCGCGGCAGGTGCCGCGGCCCGCATTGGAACACGTTGCGGTCATGTGCAGGCGGCGCAGCCGCCGGTGCCGCATGCGGCCGCGGGTGCCGGCGTATTCGAGGGAGCCGCAGCGGTATCGCTCTTGGTGTCGGTCTTGGTGTCGGTCTTGGTGTCGGTCTTGCCGTCCGTCTTCGTATCGGATTTCTTGCCGGAGCCGTTCTTGAAGTCGGTCGCGTACCAGCCGCTGCCCTTGAGCTGGAAGCCGGCCGCGGTCAGTTGCTTGGAGAACGTCGCCGCGCCGCATGCCGTGCAGACCGTCAGGGGCGCGTCGGAAACCTTCTGCAGGACGTCCTGCGCGTGTCCGCAGGACGAACACTTGTAGGCATAGATCGGCATGGGTCCCTCGCGATTCGTAACTGGCTGAATTATAAGGGTCGCAGTCGCGACCTGACGGCGAAGATGGGGACCGGCGCGCGGCAGTTCAAGTCGTACGGCGGCTCGGCCCCGCTTTGGACATCCCCCTGCGGCTGCTGCAAACTGCGCGGCTCAAAAAGAAGGAGGAGTCGGGCATGGCCACCAGGAAGAACGCGCCATCGGCGGGGCAGATCGCCGCCCTGAACGCGGTCGAGAACTCGCCTCTCGCGAAGGTCAAGGTCGCGGTCAGCGACATCGACGGCGT
>JBAIYN010000381.1:0-4761 GCA_037915775.1 Burkholderiales bacterium
GCCCGGGCCAGTCCGCGATGAACGCAGCGGCCCTGATCGAGCCCGTGTTCGCACAGTTGAACGCGCGGCGCGACATCGTGTACGTCGACCAGCGCGGCACCGGGAAGTCGAATCGGCTCGCCTGCGAGGCGCCGTCGCCGACGGCACCTTTGGCGGTGCAGCTGGATACATCCGCCTCCACGGAGCGGCTGCAGCGTTGCCTGCGCAGGATCGCGTCCGAAGACCGCGCCGATCTGCGTCAGTACGCGACCTGGATTGCGGCGCGCGATATCGATGCGGTGCGCGCGGCGCTCGGCTACGACCGGATCAATCTGTGGGGTGGCTCGTATGGCACGCGCATGGCGCTCGAATATCTGCGGCAGTTTCCGACACATGTGCGCAGCGCGATCCTCGACGGCGTCGCGCCGCCCGACATGCGCCTTCCGATCAGCCTCTCTGTCGACGCGGACGCGATGCTGTCCCGGCTGGCGGAACGCTGCGAGGCCGACCCGGCATGCCGCGCGAAGTATCCGGACTTCTCCGCGACGCTCGACCGGCTGCTGATGCGGACGGAAAGTGCCGCACCGAAGGTCGAACTGACCCATCCGCTCACCGGTGCGCGCGAGATGGTCGCAATCGACAATCGCATGATCGCCGCGGCGCTGCGCGCGCCCCTGTATGCGCCGGTGCTGTCGGCGGTACTGCCGCATGCGGTGGCGACCGCGACCCACGGCGAGTTCGGTCCGCTGTTGACGCTGGCCGGATCGTTGACCGGCAGCGTTGCCGAAAATTTTGCCGAGGCAATGCACTACGCGGTGATCTGCGCGGAGGACATGCCGCGCGTCGATGCCGCGAGCCGCGCCGCCGCGCTGCATACGCGCTTCGGCCTGTCATTCGTGAAGGTCTACGACGACGTCTGCCCGCTGGTCGCCGTGCGCCCGGTGCCACCGGAGTTCTATGCGATCCCGCCGGTTGACGTGCCGGTGCTGATCCTGTCCGGCGGCATGGATCCGGCAACCCCGCCACGGCACGGCGATGCAGTCGCGCGACAGCTTAAGAACTCGCTGCATCTGGTCGCGCCCAATCTCGGCCATGGCGTCAGCTCGCATGGATGCGCGCCAGACCTGATCACGAAATTCGTCCGCCAGGCCGGCTTTGCGGGGATCGACGGCGACTGCCTGGCACGCCTGCCGGCGCCGCCCTTCTTCGCGATGCCGCGCGCGGAGCAGCCGTGATCGAAGTCTCGAACCTGGGCAAGTCCTTCAACGCACGCATCGGCCGCGCACGAACGCAGGTGCGCGCGGTCGACGATGTGAGCTTCATCGCGCCCGACGGCCGCATCACCGCGCTGCTCGGCCCGAACGGCGCGGGCAAGACCACGACGTTGCGCATCCTGGCGACGCTGATGCAGCCCGACCGCGGCAGCGCGCGTGTCGGCGGCATCGACGTGGTGGCGGACCCGCGAGCGGTGCGCGCCACTCTCGGCGTGCTGTCGGACGCGCGCGGCCTGTACGTTCGCCTGACCGCTCGCGAGAACATCGCGTACCACGCGCGCCTGCGCGGAGTATCCGGCCGGGACATCGAGTCCCGCCTCGCGCCGCTCGCCGACCTGCTGGACATGCGCGACCTACTCGACCGCCGCAGCGAAGGCTTCTCGAACGGCGAAAGAATGAAGGTCGCGCTCGCGCGCGCGCTGATCCACGATCCCTCGCATCTGATCCTCGACGAGCCGACCAACGGGCTGGACGTGATGTCCACCCGCGCACTGCGGCGCCTGCTCGCACACCTGCGTGCGCAGGGCAAGTGCATCGTGTTTTCCACCCACATCATGCAGGAGGTGGAGCAGCTGTGCGACGAGATCGTCGTGGTCGCGCACGGCCGCTCGGTGGCGCATGGAGACGCGACTGCTCTGCGCGCCGCCGCCGGCGCTGCAACGCTGGAAGACGCGTTCGTGCGCCTGGCCGAGCTAAAGGAGGCCGCGTGAGCACCGCATTGACCGTCTTCCTGAAGGAGCTGCGCGACGCCGCACGCGATCGCCGCGCGTGGATCATCGTCATCGTCAGTTCGATGATCGCCGGGCCTGCCGTGTTGCTGATCATCTCGAACCTGATCGGCAGCGTGCAGGAGCGCGCGGCGAAGAAGGAGATCGTGATGGCCGGAGTCGCGCGTGCGCCGACCCTGGTCAACTACCTGCAGCGCGCCGGCGCCACCGTCGTCGAAGCGCCCGCCGATTACGAGTCGAGGCTGAAGACCGGTGTCCTCAGGAACGGCGTCGTGGTGCCGCCGCCAGATTTCGAGGCGAAGCTGGCGCGCGGCGACACGGTCGACATCGATTTCGTCTACGACGACAGCCACGACCAGGCGCAGCCGGTGGTCCGCACCAGCCTGCTCCTGGTCGAGGGTTTCAACCGGGAACTCGGCGCGCAGCGGCTGATCGCCCGCGGCGTCAGTCCGCAGCTGCTGGCCGCGATCGCGGTCGACGAGAAAGACGTCGCGGCGAGCGGCGGCCGCGCCGCGCGCCTGCTGTTCGTCATTCCGTGGGTCACCCTGCTGGTCGCCGTCGCCGGATCGATCAGCGTGGCGATCGACGTGACCGCGGGCGAACGAGAACGCGGGTCGCTGGAGCCGCTGCTGATGAACCCGGTCGACATGGCCGCCGTCGTGCTCGGCAAATGGGGCGTGGTGGCGAGCGTTTCCGCGCTGGTCGTGACGCTGACGCTGGCCGGATTCGTCGGCGCGCAGCAGTTCGTGCGCGACGAGACGCTGGCGGCAACGCTGCAGTTCGGCACGCGCGAGATTGCGCTGTTCGTCGCAATGCTGCTGCCGTTCTGCCTGCTGGTCGCGGCAGTCAACATGCTGGTGGCGACCTGGGGCCGCAGCTTCAAGGAGGCGCAGACCTACGTCAGCTATTTCACGTTGCTGGTGAATCTGGCTCCGCTGGTGCCGCTGTTCCTGACCGAACGCGACTCGACCTGGCAGCTCTTCGTTCCGTCGCTCGGGCAGCTGATGGTGCTGATGCGAGCCTTGCGCGGCGAGGCGGTCGGCGCGTTCGATGTCCTCGTGCCGGCAGGTGTCTGTCTTGCGATCGCCGCGCTGTGTCTGCTGCTGCAGGGCCGGTTGCTGCGGCGGGAGGAGATCATCTTTTCGCGCGCGTAATTGCGTGACGACGATACGCATCGCGACGGGCGCCGAGCGCGAAATGCCGGTGACATAATCTTCGCGATGACTGCGCGCGCGCCGATCACGATCTCCGCCGATGCGTCGCCGTCGCTGGAGACGGCGCCGTCGACGATCGGGCGCTTCAACATCCTCGGCGAGATCGGGCGCGGCTCCAATGGCGTCGTGTATGCCGCACGCGATCCGGTGCTCGGCCGTGAAGTCGCGATCAAGGCGATCCCGCTGACCTCGGAAAACGAATTCCGGCAGAAGGTCGAGGAGAGCTTCGTCAAGGAAGCGCAGGCGGCGGCCGGGCTGAACCATCCGCATATCGTCACGTTGTTCGACGCCGGCAAGACGGAAACGCTGGCCTACCTGGCGATGGAGCGGCTGCACGGCCGCGATCTGCACGAGCACCTCGCGGTGGGTCCGCCGATGAGCTTTCGCCAGGCGGCGGCGCTGATCGCGCGCGTGGCCGACGCCCTGCACTACGCGCACAAGCGCGGCCTGATCCATCGCGACATCAAGCCGAGCAACATCTTCCTCACCCGCGACCTGAAGCCGAAGATCCTCGACTTCGGCGTCGCGTTGGCGGCGCAGTCCGATCTCGACCCGTCGCAGCGGCGCCAGCTGGTCGGAACGCCGAACTACATGTCGCCCGAGCAGGCGCTCGGCAAGCCGCTCGATCCGCGCAGCGACGTGTTCTCGGCGGGCACGATCCTGTACGAACTGGTGACGGGAAAGCGCGCTTTCGACGCCAAGACCATCGAGGACACGATCGCCGCGGTGATCAAATGCGATCCGGCACCGGTCGAATCGCTGCGCACCGATGCGCCGCCGGAACTGGTGCGCATCATCCGGCGCGCAATGGCGAAATCACCGGGTGATCGCCACCAGACCGCCGGCGATCTGCGCAACGACCTGGCGGCGTTCGCCGGCCAGCGCGAATTCGCGGGCGACCCGCCGCGTCCGCCGTCGCGCACCGCACAGGTCGTCGAAAGGGGCAAATGGATCGGCGCTACCGTCGCCGGCGTGGTGATCGGGGTGGCAATCGGCGCCTGGTATCTGTGGCCTGCGGAGCAGGAAACCCCTCCGCCGGCGCCGCAAGTCCGCATTCCGCCGCCGCCGAGCGTCAGCAAGGAACCCGCGCCGGCTGCGGCGGCTTCCGGGAGTGCGGCCGCAGTGACAGCACCTCCGCCGCAGCCGCACGAGCGCAAGGCCGCGCCGACCCCGGCACCGCCTCCCGCGGACGGAACGATCGCGCTGGCGGTCTCGCCGTGGGGAGAAGTCTTCATCAACGGCGCGTCGCGCGGCGTGTCGCCGCCGCTAAGCAAGCTGACGCTGGCGCCGGGCTCCTACGCAGTCGAAATCCGCAACAGCGCGGGTCCCACATTCTCTGCCCGCGTCGAGGTGAAATCGGGACAGACCGTCACGCTGCAGCACCGTTTCTGAGTTCGATCGCACTGCCGTCCCGGGCCACACCCGTTTGGGGGAGAGATTCCCATTCGTTCGGTCGGTTTGGCGCACCGGCGCGCGTGCGCTACCCTCGCGGACGATCCGCCCGCCATGCCCGACTCTCTTCCTCCCAACCTGAGAAACATCGGCCGCTACGCGCTGCTGCGCGAA
>JBAIYN010000181.1:0-11758 GCA_037915775.1 Burkholderiales bacterium
GGCTGTCGCGCGGTGTCGACCGGCGGTCAGCCCTTCAGATCGGCGATCAAGGCGATGTACTGCTTCATCGCATCGTCGGCCTTGGTTCCCTTGATCTCGTTCCACGCGTCCCACTTGGCACGGCCCACCATGTCGGTGAAGCCCGGCCGCTTTCCTTCGACATCGCCGATCGTCGCCTGCTTGTAAAGCGCGTATATCTTCAGCAGGGTGGCGTTGTCGGGCCGCTCGGACAGGTTCTTCGATTCGGCGACGGCCTTCTCGAATTTCGCCTTCAGGTCGCTCATCTTCTCCTCCGGAAAATCCTTGTGCTGCAAAGCTAGCATAGGTGGCCTGCCGGTGGCAGACTGAACGCCCGGTCGGAAACTGTCGGACGGGATTCGTTTCGACTCAGGAGAAACCCGATGCCCAAGCGCGTACGCATGTCACCCGTCGACACGGCGTGGCTGCGCATGGACTCGCCCGGCAATCTGATGATGATCGTCGGCGTCGACGTGTTCGACGGCGCATGCGATCTGCCGCGGCTGCGGCAGTTGCTAGAAAGCCGGCTGCTGCAGTACCGGCAGTTTCGCAGCCGCGTGATCCAGGAGCCGAGCGGCGCATGGTGGGAGGAGGACGAGGACTTCGACATCGACCAGCACCTGGTTCGCATCGGCCTGCCGGGCAAGGGCGGCAAGGCGGAACTGCAGAAGCTCGTCGCGCAGCTCGCGGGCCAGGCGCTCGATCCGACGAAGCCGCTGTGGCAGTTCCACCTGGTCGAGAACTACGACGGCGGCCATGCGCTGATCGTGCGCATTCATCACTGCATCGCCGACGGAATCGCGCTGATCGGCGTGCTGATGGGCATGACGACTGCGGATCCCGCGGCCGAAGAAGCGGAGCCGCTGGCGCGACGCCGGCGCGAAGCCGAGCCCGGCAACGTGGTCGAGCAGTGGCTGCGGCCGTTCACCGACGCGACCGTGCGGGCGCTCGATGCAACCGGTGACTTCGCCTCCAGGGTGCTGCACGCGTCCGGGAAGATGATCGAGGATCCGGAGCTGGCGACCGACACCGCGACCGCCTACGCGCGAGTGGCCGCGCAGTTCACCAAGGACGTCGCGGCTCTTGCGCTGATGGAAAGCGATACCGCGACCCGGTTGAAGGGCAGGCCGGGTGGCTCCAAGGTCGTTGCGTGGAACGAGCCGTTGCCACTGGCGGACGTGAAGGCGGTGGGCAAGGCGCTCGGCTGCTCGATCAACGACGTGCTGCTGTCGTGCGTGGCCGGCGCGATCCGCGCCTATCTGATCGATTGCGGCGACGATCTCGCCGGCGCCGAGTTGCGTGCGATGGTGCCGGTGAACCTGCGGCCGCCGGGAAACCATCGCGCGCTCGGCAACCGTTTCGGCCTCGCGCCGGTTCTGCTTCCGATCGGGATCGAAAGTCCGGTCGGGCGCGTGCTGGAGGTGCGCCGGCGGATGAGCGAAATGAAGAACGGCTATCTGCCGGTTCTGGCGATGGCGGTGCTCGGGCTCGCGGGGGTGGTTCCGCGCGTGGTGCAGGCGCAATTGCTCGACATCTTCCAGCGCAAGGCGACCGCGGTGATGACCAACGTGCCGGGTCCGCAACAGGCGCTGTACATGGCGGGGTCCCGACTGCGGCACCCAGAACATCATCTGCCGCAGTCCGGCGACATCGGCATCGGCGTGTCGATCCTGTCGTACGACGGCGGCGTGCAGTTCGGATTGGTCACCGACAAGAGGCTGTGCGACGACCCGCAGCGGATCATCGACCGCTTCGCTCCGGAGTTCGAGAAGCTCGTGTACGCGGTGCTGTTGATGCCGTGGGAGAAGGGCGTCGATCCGGACATCGTCCGTCGGTCGCTCGATGCGACCGAGGCACTTGCCGGCGCGGCGCAGCACCTCGCCGAGCGCGACGACATCTCGCAGGTCGGAGCGGAGGCTCCCGCGGATGCGGCGACGCAAGAGGCGCCGCCGCGGGCGAGGCGTCGCAGGTCGGCATTTGCGGCCGCCCGCGCGAGCGGCAAGTCCTAGGACCCGCATGGGGACCATTGCGATGCATCGGGAAGACGCGCGGCTGCGCGCGTGCGACGCGGTCGTCACGTACGTGTTCGAGGATGGCGTCGAACTCGACCGCACCGTGTTCTACCCGCTGGGCGGGGGCCAGGCCGGCGACACCGGCACGCTCGTGCTCGAGGACGGCACGCGGTTCGCGGTGGTCGATGCACGCAAGAGCAGGCGCGAAGGCGCAACGCCCGACGACACCCTGCACATGATCGATCCCTGCGCGGACTGGTCGGCGCGGCTGGCTTCCGGCACGCGGGTACGCGCCGAGATCGACTGGGAAAGGCGCTATCGGCACATGCGGTTCCACACTGCGACCCACCTGCTGTGCGCGGTGGTGAAGGAACTGGTCGACGGCTGCAGCATCACGCGCGATTACGCGCGGCTCGACTTCGCGATGACGGCGCCGCTCGACAAGGAAGCCGTGCAGGCGGGCCTGGACCGCCTGATCGCCGAGGCGCATCCGGTCACGCACGAATGGATCAGCGACGACGAACTGCTCGCGAATCCGCAGCTCGTCAAGTCGATGAGTGTCAGCCCTCCGATCGGATTTGGCCGTGTTCGGCTGTTGCGGGTGCACGATGTGGATTTGCAGCCCTGCGGAGGAACGCATGTCGGCAACACGGCGGAGATCGGCCCCGTCCGCGTCGCGAAGATTGAGAAGAAAAGTGCGCGCACGAGACGGGTCGTCCTGGAGTTTGCGTGACCCGCGCACTTTTCGTTCGGCGAGGCTAAGCGAGCGCATGCGAACTGCTACAGCCAAAGGAAGCGCGCGAACGAGACACACCGTTCCCGAATTCGCATAGCCCTTCACGCAGCGGGCTTATTGATCTTGACAGGGCGGTCGAGGTTGCCAGAATCCCGGCGACCGGCGCGGACCATGTGGCTCCCCGATCGCGGCGGGTTACGCCTGACGGGAGGACACAAGACCATGAACGACCGCGGCTACCTGCGGCAACCCGCGCTTCGCGGCGACTCCATCGTGTTCGTCTGCGACGACGATCTTTGGCGGGTCGAACTAGACGATGGGCTGGCGCGCCGTCTGACGGCGGGCGTGGGCGAGCCGTCGACGCCGGCGATTTCGCCCGACGGGCGATGGATCGCATACGTCGCGCGCGACGAACTGCACCCCGAGGTGTATGTGATGCCGGCCGAGGGTGGGCCGGCACGCCGCATGACGTGGCTCGGCCCCGACGTGATGGTGCGCGGCTTCACGCCCGATGGGCGCATCCTGTTCGTCACGACGCATGGCCAGCCGTTCTTTCGCAACTATCGCGCGCATACCCTGGGACTGGACGGCGGGTTGCCCGAAGTGCTGCCCTACGGCCAGGTCAATCACCTCGCTTACGGGCCCAACGGCGCCAAGCTGATTGGCCGCAACACGGCCGACCCCGCGCGCTGGAAGCGCTATCGCGGCGGTACTGCCGGCCACCTCTGGATCGATGCCGATGGCAGCGGAAATTTCCGCCGCATGAGCGAACTCGCCGGCAACATCACCAGCCCGATGTGGGTCGGCGAGCGCGTCTATTTCCTCTCCGATGCCGAAGGCGTCGGGAACCTGTATTCGTGCCGGCCTGACGGCGCGGACCTGCGGCGCCACACCGACCACGACGACCACTACGCGCGACATGCCGCCACCGACGGAGTTCGCATCGTTTACCAGTGCGCAGCGGCGCTGTGGCTGTTCGATCCTGCGACCGACCGGACGCGCCGGCTCGACATCCGCGTACCGGCGCACCGCGCGCAGGCCGCGCGGCGCTTCGTGCCGGCGGCAAGTCATATGTCGCAATTCAATGTGCATCCGGCCGGCCACAGTCTCGCGATCGAAACGCGCGGCAAGATGTTCTCGTTCGCGCTGTGGGAAGGCGCGGTGCGCCAGCATGGGCAGGCCGATGGTGCCCGCTATCGACATGCGCAGTGGCTCGCCGACGGGACGACCCTGGTCGCGGTCAGCGACGCGAGCGGCGAGGAGCGCCTCGAGGTGTTCGAAGGATCATCCTCGCGGACGCTGCCGTGGGACATCGGGCGCGTGCTGGCGATGACGGCGGCCCCGCAGGGCCGGAAGGTCGCGCTCGCCAATCATCGCAACGAGGTGCTGCTGGCCGATCTGGACAACGACACGCTGGCCTCGGTCGATCGCAGCGACTGCGGCCGTACCGAGGAGATCGCGTGGTCTCCGGATGGCGCCTGGCTCGCATATCCGTTCTGGACCAGCCTGCGGCACTGCGCGATCAAGCTGCACGACGTTGCCGCCGCGCGCAGCGCCGTCGTCACGCGGCCCGAGTTCCGCGACTGGAGTCCGGCCTTCGACCCCGAAGGAAAGTACCTGTACTTCCTGTCGGTGCGGACGTTCGACCCGGTGTATGACAACGTTCAGTTCGAACTGAGCTTCCCGCGCGCCGCCCGGCCATACCTGATCGCGCTGCAGGCCGACGCAAAGCCACCGTTCGAGGCGCCGCCAAGGGGAATGAAACACCGGGAACACGAAGGCGCGCGCGAAGAAGAACGGCCGCGCCCAGCGCCCTCGATCAGGATCGATCTGGAGGGCATCGAGCAGCGCGTCGCCGCGTTTCCGGTCGCCGAGGGACGCTACGGGCGCATCGTGGGGCTGCGTGGCAGGGCCGCGTGGACGGTCTTTCCGATCCCGGGCGCCCACGGTCGCGGCGGCCACAAGGAAGGCCCCGGCAAGCTGGAGGTCTTCGACTTCGAAACGATGCGCGCGGAAACGCGCATCGAGCGGGCGGACGAGATCGTGTTATCGGCCGACGGCGCCACGCTGGTCGTGCGCGAAGGCCAGCGGCTGCGCGCGATCGACCCGGCATACCAGCAGCAGCACGAGGATCCGCGTGCGAAATCGGACGAACCGTCGCGCCTGAGCGGGTGGATTGACCTGAATCGCCTGCGCGTGTCGGTCCATCCGCGCGCCGAGTGGCGGCAGATGCTGCGTGAAGTGTGGCGCCTGCAGCGGGATCAGTTCTGGGTGGCCGACATGTCCGGCGTCGACTGGGAGGCGATGTACCTGCGCTACCTGCCATTGCTCGACCTGGTGTCGACGCGCAGCGAGCTGTCGGATCTGATCTGGGAGATGCAGGGCGAGCTCGGCACGTCGCACGCGTACGAAATGGGCGGGGATCATCGCAAGCCGCCCCAGGTTGCGCTCGGGTACCTCGGCGCGGACCTGAAGCTTGCCGCCGATGGCTCGAGCTACGAAATCGTTCGAACCGTCGACGGTGACCCATGGGAGGCGAACGCGGATTCGCCGCTGAACGCGATCGGCGTGCGCGCGTGCCCGGGCGAGCGCATCGTCGCGATCAACGGCCAGCCCGTGTCGCGCGAGCGCCCTCCGCAGGCGCTGCTCGTGCATCAGGCGGGAATGAAGGCCGAAGTTGCGCTCGCCTCGGCGAGCGGCACCCGCCATGTGCTGGTGACGCTGCTGGCGGACGAGGTGCCGGCGCGCTACCGCGCGTGGGTCGAGCGCAATCGCGCCTGGGTGCACGAGCGATCGCAGGGACGCGTGGGCTACCTGCATCTGCCCGACATGATGAGCGCCGGATTCGCCGAATTCCATCGCTACTTCGGACCGGAATGCGACCGCGACGCGCTGATCGTCGACGTGCGCTACAACCGCGGTGGTCACGTGTCGCAACTTCTGCTGGAGAAGATCGCGCGGCAGCGCGTCGGCTACGACCTGTCGCGCTGGGGCAAGCCGTCGCCGTACCCGTACGAGTCGCCGGCCGGCCCGGTGGTCGCACTGACCAACGAGCATGCGGGTTCTGACGGCGACATCTTCTCGCACTGCTTCAAGCTGATGGGGATCGGCACGCTGGTCGGCATGCGTACCTGGGGCGGCGTGATCGGCATCTGGCCGAGGCACAAGCTCGCGGACGGCACGGAGACGACGCAGCCCGAGTTCTCGTTCTGGTTCAAGGATGTCGGCTGGGGCGTCGAGAACTACGGTACGGACCCGGAGATCGAGGTCGACAACGCGCCGCAGGACGCGCTGGCCCAGCGCGATCGCCAGCTCGAGAAGACTCTCGAAATCGCGCTGCAGGCGATCGCGCATCGCCAGCCGCTGGCGCCGCAGTTCGCGCAGCGGCCGAACCTCGCGCACAAGCCTCTGCCGCCGCGGCCATGACGCCGCCGCGTGAGGTCCTGGATTTCTGGTTCGGGGAGCCCGGGTCGCCGGAGCACGACAAGGAGCGCGAGTTCTGGTTCACGAAGTCGGCGGCGACCGACGACCTGATCCGCGCCCGGTTCGGCGCCGATGTCGAGGCGGCGCTGCGGGGCGAGCGGGAGACCTGGGCGCAGACCGTCGACGGCATCCGCGCGCTGATCCTGCTGCTGGACCAGTTCACGCGCAATATCTTTCGCGACACGCCGCTAGCGTTAGCGGGCGATGCGCAGGCGCTCCGGCTCGCACGCGAACTCGTGGCGAGCGGGGCCGACCGCACGCTCGCGCCGATGCAGCGCTGGTTCGTCTATCTGCCGTTCGAGCATTCGGAGTCGATCGGAGTGCAGCGCGAATCGCTGCGCCTGTTCGGCGAACTGGCGGCCGCCGGCCATCCGGATGCGCTGCGCTGGGCGCAGAAGCATTACGACGTCATCGCGCGGTTTGGGCGCTTTCCGCACCGCAACCGGATCCTCGGGCGCAGTTCGACGCCGGCTGAGCTGGCGTATCTGGCCCAGCCGGGCGCGGGCTTCTGACGTCTGCCTTCACCTGACCTGCAGCCGCTGCGGCGGCGATGCCTCCGTCTTCGGCAGGATCACGGTGACGACGCCCTGCTGGTACGAAACCTCGGCCCGCGCCGCATCGACGCTGTGCGGCAGGCTGAATTCACGCTCGAAGCGGCCAAATGCCCGTTCCATCAGGTGATAGCGCCGGCCCTTTTCATCGCCCGCGGAGCGCTTCTCGCCGCGGATGCACAGACGGGTCCCGCTGATCGAAACGTCGATGTCTTCCCTGGCCATCCCCGGAAGCTCGATGCGCACGATCACCGACAGCCCGGTCTCCCAAACTTCGGCGGCGAGCAGCGCCCACTCGGGGAAGCTGCCCTCCATGCCCTGCGCCTTGCGTCTGGCGCGGACGTAATGCGTGAGCGCGCCGCTGCCGCGCGTCAGCAGTTCGCGCCAGCCTTCGGTCAGGCCGTCCCAGGCACGACCGATGCCGCGCTCGACTTCGGAGCGGATGCGCCTGATCGGATCCATCGCACTTGGCGACTTCGGTTGGATGCGGCGCCAACATGGGAACGGTCCCGGCTGTTTCAAGCCGCGCCTGCGGGACGGCTCTTGAAAACCCGGGCGCGGGTCCCTAACTGGCCGGATGCAACACGGTCAACCACCTGAAAGGAGGTATCGAGATGTTCGGAAGTCTGTCGAGCTTCGAGAGTCTCTACGACGAACTCAGGCGAATGGAGCAGGACATGGACCAGATGCTTGGGCGCTGGTCGGTGCCGGCCGGGATCCGCTGGGTCTCGCGCGGCACATTTCCAGCGGCCAACGTCGGCGCAACCGCGGATGCGGTCGATGTCTACCTGTTCGCGCCGGGCGTCGATCCGAAGAGCATCGAGCTGTCGATGCAGCAGAACCTGCTGCTCGTGGCCGGCCAGCGCGAAGTCCCCGAGGATGACAAGGTGACGTACTACCGTCAGGAGCGTTTCAGCGGCGAGTTCCGACGGGTGATCACGCTGCCCGATGACGTCGACCCGGACCGCGTCGATGCCAGTTATCGGGACGGCGTACTGCAGATCACGGTGAAGCGGCGTGAATCCGCGCGGCCGCGCAAGATCGAAGTCCACTGACTCACGAGGAGGCGATCCATGAGCGACAACGTTGCCACCCCCGCCGAATCCGCGGTCGCACCGACCCAGAAGCGTGAGAGCGAAATCTCGCTGCGTCCGCCTGTCGACATCTTCGAGGACGCCGAGGGCATCACGCTGCAACTCGACATGCCCGGGGTTTCCAGGGACCGGCTGACCGTCCACGCCGACCGCAACACCCTCGTGATCGAAGGCGAGGTCAAGATCGAACTGCCGCAGCAGATGGAGGCGCTGCACGCGGAAGTGCAGTCGACGCACTACTACCGCAGCTTTGCATTGAGCGGCGAACTCGATGCGGAGAAGACGCAGGCGAACCTGAAGGACGGCGTACTCACCGTGACGATTCCCAAGCGTTCCGAACTGAAGCCGCGCCGGATCCAGATCAGCACGACCTGAACGGGGTTGCCCGCCGGAACAATCGTCCGCGGCGTCGATCAAAACCTGCAGTGCTTCGCCGGGGCAAAGGAGGTGAAGACGATGACGCGGATGAAGCATTGGCAGGACGCGTTCAACGCCATCCTCGGCATCTGGCTGATCGTTGCCGCCTGGGTGCTCGGTTTCCAGACGGACGCGACGGCGATGGCCAGCGCGGTGATCGTCGGCGTGCTGCTGCTCGCCGCCGCGCTCGGTGCGATCTTCCTGCCGCATGCCTGGGAAGAATGGGTCGAACTCGTTCTCGGGCTGTGGCTGATTGCGTCGCCATGGGTGCTGCGGTTCAGCACGCTGCCGGACGCGTGGGCCAATGCGGTGCTGGCGGGACTGGTGATCGCGATCCTCGCGATATGGGTGCTGCTGACCGACGAGGATTACGGCACCTGGTGGCGCAAGGGCGCCGCGCAGTGAGTCGGTAGGCTCCCCGCAGGGGCGCGCGCAACGTGCTCCTGCGCCGTCGCCTCTGCAAGTGCAGCGCGCCGCGGTCGGCGGAGCACGCCCCGGCTCGCGCGGCGTCAGTCCTCGAGTTCCGCCTTGGCCAGTTCGACGTCGAGTTTTTCCATCGCGTCCAATGGCTCGCAGGCAGCCGCTTCCTCGTAGAGCTTCTCGGCCCTGGCCAGCGCTTTCTTGCCCTCCAGCATGACGAGGCCGTTCGCGTACTCGATGCGCGCAATCGCCGATTCGGGGTTGAGCTTCAGCGCGGCTTCGAAGTGCTTCAGTCCGGCGTCCTTCTTTGCCCCGTAGGTCAGCCCGCCGACCATGCCACCCACCTTGTCGATGATCTCCGCGTGATACGAGCCAAGCGCGATGTTCGCGTCCGCGTGGCGCGGCGCGAGCTTCAGCGCAGCCTCCAGACTCGCCTTCACCTTCGTGCCGATGCCCTGCGACAGTGCCTTGACGACCGAGATGCCCTGTGCGTAACGGCCGAGCGCGTACGCGTGCCAATAGAAGGCGTTTGCGTTCTTCGGCTCCTTCTTCTGCTGCGCCTCGGCGCGCGCGGCAACCTCCTCGAACAACGCGAGCTTGGTCCTGTCGTTGTCCTCCAGGTAGTTGGCGTAGATGGCGGTCGCCTTGTTCGCCGCCGTGATGCCCGCGTCGCCGGCCTTCAGGCCGATGTCGGCGGCCTTGTGGAATTCGCCGGCGTGGAATGCGATCCATGCGTCGACGACCTCTGCGCCGGCCGGCCACGGCTCGCAATCCCCCTTGTGCAGCCGGTCCCAGGCCTTCTTCAGGGTGGCAGCGGTGTAGACGAATTTCTTGTCGGGATACGGAAACTTCGACCATGCTTTCGCCATGTTGCCTCCGGTATTCGGCTCACTTCTTCAGGTATTCGGCGGCGAGACGCCCGAACAGCGCGCGCGCATCGCCGACGAGGTACGGTGCGGTCAGTGCCATCACCTGGTAGCAACCGCGCGACAGCGCCGCGCTCACCACCGCAGGGTCGCCGAAACGGCGCGGATTCAGCACGTACTCGTAAGAGAGCCAGTAGGTCGCGACGACGACCATGTTGACCGCGAGCGCCTCGATCTCGGCCGGCGTGCCCTTCAGTTCACCTGCCTGCGCGAGCCCGTCGGTGAGCCACCGCGCGACCTTCGTCTTCTGGCCGAGCAGGGTCTTGAAGCGCATCTCGAACGTGCGATTGTTGATCAGGAGATTGTTCAGATCGCGATAGAAGAAGCGGTACTTCCAGATCAGCTCGAACAGCAGGTGCAGGAACAGCCACGCATCCTCTACGTTGGGGCGGCGGTCAACGGGCACCGTCAGCAGGCGGTCGGCTTCCCGCTCGAACTGCTGGAAGATGCTGTTGATGATGTCGTCCTTGTTCTTGAAGTGGTAGTAAAGGTTGCCAGGAGAGATGTTCATCTCCTCGGCGATCAGCGTGGTGTTGACGTTCGGCTCGCCGAAATCGTTGAACAGCCGCAGCGACAGTTCGAGGATGCGTTCGCGGGTGCGGCGCGGCGGCTTGCGTTCCATAGCGAGGTTTGCGGCGCGGGCGCGCCACGGTGGCTGGGTGGGATGTGCGCGGCGAGGATAGCACCGCGTTGCGCGCGGTGATTCAGCCCGCGAGTGCGATGCCGAGCCAGCGCTCGAGATCGTCGAGCGTGTGCTTCAGCTCGCGTGCGGTGATCGACGACAAGGTCTCGAGCCGCAACTCGCGCGTCCTGCGCAGGCTGCGCACCAGCGTCATCTTTTCGTCGCGCAGCCGCTCGACATCGATCCGGATGCCATGTCGTTCAAGCTTCGGGCCGATCTCGTGCCGCCGTTCCCACAGCTCGTGCCGTGTCTTCTGGTAGGCGTGCTCGCACAGGCGGCGTCGACTCGAATACGAGAACAGATTGGTGAAGAACATGTCGGCGTCCGCGCGATTCGGCTCGAACAGCACGATGTCCGTGTGCGGATAGACGGTCTTGTAGCGTTCCATGCCGGCGCCGAGCCGGGAGTGGATGATCGAGCGGAACGTCTGTGCCAGCACGACCGGCAGGCCGCCCTCGACGAGCTTGTCGAGCCGGTGCGCGCGGTCGCGCGACGGGTGATGCGGGCGCGCGTCGTAGGGCACCAGCGGGTTGAGGCAGAGCAGCAGATCGACCCCATGCTCGAGCGCGATCGACGCATGCAGCGTCTTGCGCAGCGCGCCGTCGACGAAAAAGCGGCCATCGATCTCGACCGGCGGGAATACGCCCGGCAGCGCGGCGGATGCCTGTACCGCCCGCGAGATGGGCACGTGTTCGAATCCCTTCGATCCGAAGGCGACTGCCTCGCCGGTGTCCAGGTCGGTGGCGACCAGGTAAAGCCTGTGGCGCAGTTCGCGAAAGTCGTTGGTGCGGCCGGTCTGCGCGAAGATCCGACCAAGATACTTGTCGATCTGGTCGCCATCGAAGAGCCCGGTCGGAATGGCGCGGCCGAGGCGCTCGATCGAGCTCATCAGGTTGCGCGGCCGGGCAAGGTAATCCCACGCCGCAGCGAACAGCAGTGGTGGCAGTGAAGCGGCGCGCCGCAGGTATTCCCGCAGGGCGGGGCGCAGCAGGATCGACGGATCGAACCGGTCCTCGCTCTTGTGGCCTTCGATGAACAGGCGCGACATCTGGTGCGGCGTGAAGCCGTTGACCAGGCCGGCGGCGATGAAGCTGCCGGCGCTGACGCCGACGTAGACCTCGGCATCGTTGAAGTCGATGCCGCGCAGCGACTCGGTCAGCGCGGCCAGCGCGCCGATCTCGTAGATCCCCCCCAACGGTCCGCCGCCTGCGAGGGCGAGGCCGATACGGGGAGAACGACTGGAGCGTGCAGGTTTCATCGCAAGGCAACTGCAGGCGGCGGACCGTTCCAGGACAGGAAGACTTTCCCGCGCGGCGCGCGGGGAAGTCCGCCGCCTGCGAGGGCGAGGCTGATACGGGGAGAACGACTGGAGCGTGCAGGTTTCATCGCAAGGCGACCGCAGGCGGCGGCCCGTTCCAG
>JBAIYN010000504.1:0-1903 GCA_037915775.1 Burkholderiales bacterium
CGCAGCGCGGGACGTGGCGCGGTGACGGCTTCCGGCGCGATCGAGGCGAAGGACGGCATCTACGAAGGATTCGGCCAGCGACTCGCGCTCGTGCGCGGGCGCCTGAATTTCCAGGGACCCCCGGAAAATCCGGGCCTCGACGTGCTGGCGGTCCGGCAAGGGCTGCCGGTCGAGGTGGGCGTGACGGTCACGCGCACCGCGGCCAATCCGCTGATCCGCCTGTATTCCGATCCGCCGATGTCCGATTACGAGACGCTGTCATGGCTGGTGCTCGGCCGCGCAGCCGGCCAGTCGCGCTCGGACAATCTCGCGTTGGTGCAGGCGGCGACCGGGCTGCTGTCGGGCAGCGGCGAAGGCATTCCCGGGCGGCTCGCCCATGCGCTCGGCATCGACCAGATCACGCTGCGCGCCGGCGACACGCGCGACGTTGGATCGCTGCTGCCGCGGCGTTCGGTGGCCGGCGCGCTGCGCGGCGACACGACGATCACACCGAGCGCGACCACCGAGATCATCTCGATCGGCAAGCGCGTCGGCGAGGCGATCACGATCAGCTACGAGCAGGCGTTGGGAGGCACCGACAGCGTGGTGCAGCTCAGCTATCAGCTTTCACAGCGGCTGTCGCTGGTCGCGCGCGCTGGCACCGAGAACGCGCTCGATCTGGTGTACTCGATCGCGTTCGACTGAACCTTTACGCGAACGCGCGCACCGTCGCCAGGCCGACAAACGTCATGCCGATCGAACCGGCGAGATGCAATACGGTATGCAGCAGGGCCGCGCTCCACTGCCCGCCCTGCAGCAGGGCGACCGATTCGGCCGAAAAGGTCGAGAACGTCGTCAGTCCGCCGAGGAACCCGGTGATCACGACCAGCCGCCATGCCGCCGGCAGCGCGGGATGCAGCGCGAAGACGCCCACCGCGACGCCGATCAGATAGCCGCCGATCAGGTTCGCACTCAACGTGCCGAGCGGCAGCAGTTCCAGTCGCGGATTCAGCCAGTAGGACAGCGCCCAGCGCAGCCACGCGCCGACCGCGGCGCCGAGCCCGATCGACAGCAGCACGCTCCACAGCGGCCCATCGCGGGTCAAGATCGGTCCCCGCTTTGCCAGCGGTCGCGCGCGTCGTCGTCCGCCTGCCGCGCGTCGACCCAGCGTTCGCCGGCCGGCGTCGCTTCCTTCTTCCAGAACGGCGCCTCGGTCTTCAGGTAGTCCATCACGAACTCGCACGCCGCAAATGCGTCGCCGCGATGCGCGCTCGTCACCACGACCAGCACGATCTGGTCGGTCGGCTCCAGCCTGCCGATCCGGTGCACGACCAGGATGTCGATCAGCTTCCAGCGGCCGCGCGCCTGCGCGCAGATATCCTCCAGCGCGCGTTCGGTCATGCCGGGATAGTGCTCGAGCGTCAGCGTGGCCACGCGGTCGCCGTCGTTGACGTCGCGCGCGACACCGATGAAGCAAGCCACTGCGCCGACCTTCGGATCGCTGCCGCGCAGGCGAGCGATCTCCGCGCCCGCGTCGAAGTCCTCGTGCTGGACCCGGACCATCTCAGCGCCCGCCGGGGCACCGCTGGGGCGCCGTGCGCCACCGCGGAGGGAAGCGAACAAGGTAAGCGTGGGGGCCGACCATGCTATCCACCGGTGACGGGAGGAAAGAAGGCGACTTCGGCACCGTCGGCGAGCGGCGTTTCGTCGGTGGCCATCGCCTGTCCGACCGCAGCGCGAATTCGCTTGACCTCGCTGAACGCGGCAGACCACGGGGCTCCGCGCGCAATCAGCCACGTGCGCAGGGCACCGAGCGTGGTCACGTCAGCCGGCAATGTGAAATCGTCGCGCTCGCGGCCGATCGCTTCGCGCAGGCGGGCGAAGTAGAGCACGGTGACCTTCACGACAGCAGCTCCGCAAACGG